>JASLIR010000412.1 GCA_030152125.1 Alkanindiges sp. | reverse complement strand
CAACCTTCCGTGTACAACAATATTTTGCGCAAAAGCCGGAACAGGTATTTGCCACATTTTCCAAACATAGCATTTATGCAGATGCTTTCTGGCCAGTGCAGATACAACGCGTTAAAGACGCTGCAGATCCACACAACCCGGATGGTCTTGGCTCTATACGTGCCATGGGTTTTGGTCCGGTTAAGCCAGTCCGTGAGCAAATTACTGCTATCGAACCAAATCGCCTGATTGAATATAAGCTGATTAATAATCCGCTGGTAAGCCACCATTTAGGCCGCCTGGAGTTTGCAGCTCAGGGTGAAGGCACTGTACTGACCTATACAATTGAGTTTGTTGGTAAACTGCCATTAAGCTCCATCATTGTATCTACCAATTTAAAAGTGCTGGTTAAACTGGGTTTAGCCAAAATTGCGCGCAAACTGTAACGGAATGATTGATGTCTGCATTTATTATCACCATTGATGGGCCAAGTGGCTCCGGTAAGGGAACCATTGCCAGCAAACTGGCACGGCATTATGGCTATCATTTGCTGGATTCCGGCGCACTGTATCGCCTGCTTGGCCTTGCTGCACAGCAGGCGGGCCTGATTCAGCAAACCCTGGATGTACCTGCCTTAACTGAGCTGGCACAGCAAATTGATATCCGTTTTGTGACTGAATCGCAAAAAATAAAAACCTTGTTGAACGGTGAAGATGTCAGCGAGAAAATTCGCACCGAAACAGTAGGTGAGCTGGCATCCATTGTGGCTGCGGTACCCGAACTGCGTGCCGCCCTGTTCAAGCGCCAGCAGGATTTTGCCCAGTTGCCGGGACTGGTTGCTGATGGCCGCGATATGGGTACGGTAGTGTTCCCCCAGGCGCCAGCCAAGATATACCTGACCGCTTCTGCCGAGGCCCGTGCCGACCGACGTGTAAAACAGTTGCAGGGAATGGGTGAAAATGTTAAAATTGATGCCATTTTAGCCGACATACAGGCTAGGGACAAACGCGACATGGAGCGTACGGTAGCGCCTTTAAAGCCAGCCGATGACGCTTTTATGCTGGACAGCTCTAGCTTGGGTATTGATGAAGTGCTGCATAGCCTGATTCAATATATTGATGAAAAACAGCGGTTAAGCTGAAAGAATTTTTATGGTTTTTTATGATTGTGACTGGTGTTTGATCAGATTTTGATGCCAGGAATGATCCAACTTAATCCGTACCTGACTGATCCGGGACGGCTTCATTAACCAACAAGGTATACCATGACGGAATCTTTTGCCGCCTTATTTGAAGAAAGCCAGTTAAATCTTGACGTCGAAAAAGGCGCAGTGATCCAAGGCACCGTAGTTAACATCGACAGCGACTGGGTAACAGTTGATACCGGTCTTAAATCTGAAGGTGTTGTGCCACGTGCAGAGTTTTTAAATGACCAGCGTGAACTTGAAGTTGCTATTGGCGATTTCGTTGACGTGGTTGTTGAAGCGTTAGACAATGGCATGGGTCAGACAGTATTGTCCCGTGAGAAAGCCAAGCGCGCTGAAACCTGGACTAAACTTGAGAAAATCTTTGAAGATGGTGAAATCGTTACCGGTATCATCTCTGGCAAAGTTAAAGGTGGCTTCACCGTTGACATCGGTCCAGTTCGTGCGTTCCTGCCAGGTTCCCTGGTAGACACCCGTCCAATCCGTGATACAACTCACCTGGAAGGCAAAGACCTCGAGTTCAAAGTAATCAAGCTGGACGCCAAGCGCAACAACGTTGTGGTAAGCCGTCGTGCGGTGATGGAAGCTGAAAGTTCTGCTGAACGCGAAGCATTGCTGGGTCAACTGGAAGAAGGTCAAACCGTTACCGGCGTGATCAAGAACCTGACTGACTACGGCGCGTTCGTTGACCTGGGCGGTATCGATGGTCTACTGCACATCACTGACATGGCGTGGAAGCGTATCAAGCATCCATCCGAAGTGGTTGAAGTAGGTCAGGAAGTTACTGTTAAAGTACTGAAGTTTGACAAAGAGCGTAACCGCGTATCCTTAGGCCTGAAACAGCTTGGTTCTGACCCATGGTTAGAAATCATGAGCCGTTACCCTAAAGGTTCTATCGTTAAGGCGCGCGTAACCAACCTGACTGACTATGGCTGTTTCGCTGAAATCGCTGAAGGCGTTGAAGGTCTGGTACACGTTTCTGAAATGGACCACACCAACAAAAACATTCACCCATCTAAAGTTGTTCAAATTGGCGACGAAGTTGAGGTAATGGTTCTGGAAGTGGACGAAGAACGTCGTCGTATCAGCCTGGGCATCAAACAGACTCGTGCTAACCCATGGGAAGAGTTTGCCAAGAACCACGAAAAAGGCGAGAAAGTGTCTGGTACCATCAAGTCTATTACTGACTTCGGTATCTTCATTGGCCTGCCTGGTGGTATTGATGGTCTGGTTCACCTGTCTGACATTTCCTGGAACGAGCAGGGCGAAGAAGCCATCCGTCGTTACAAGAAAGGCGACACCGTTGAAGCCGTTATCCTGTCTGTTGATGCAGAAGGCAACCGTATCAGCCTGGGTGTGAAGCAATTGAACAACGATCCGTTCAATGACTTCCTGTCCAAGCATGAGCGTGGCAGCCTGGTAAAAGGTACTGTAACTGAAGTTGATGCACGCGGCGCTACTGTGAAGCTGGGTGACGACATTGAAGCCAGCCTGAAAGCCTCTGAAATCAACCGCGACCGCGTTGAAGATGCAACCAAGCACTTGAGCGTTGGCCAGGAAATTGAAGCCAAGATCATTAACGTTGACCGTAAATCCCGCAGCATCAACCTGTCTATCAAGGCAAAAGATGAAGCTGAAGAGCGTGAAGCGATTAATAACTTACGTACAACAACTGCTGCCCCAGCTGGTGGTGATGCTGTGCCTAAGACCCTTGGTGACCTGATCAAGGCACAAATGAAGTAACCTTCTGGTAACTTCTGTAATAAAAAATTGCAATCGGTAGCAGAGTAGCAATACTCTTGCTACCGTTTTGCTATAAAAAGCTGTTATGATCAAGCTGTTGAAATTATGAAGGATTAGATCATGACAACCGAAGCCCTCAACAAATCTGATTTAATAGAACGAATCACCGCCCGCCAGACCATTATTCCCGAGACGCTGGTGGAAGAAGCCGTTAAGACCATGATTGACCAGATGATTGGTACACTGGCTGGTAATAACCGTATTGAAATCCGTGGTTTTGGCAGTTTTGCCTTACACCATCGTGATCCACGTGTTGGCCGTAACCCTAAAACAGGTGATTCTGTTGAAGTGGCAGCCAAAGCGGTTCCACACTTTAAGCCGGGTAAAGGCTTAAGAGACGCAGTTAATAGCGCAATACAAAACTAAATATATTTATAACAGCGATTAAACATCAATGGATGGAGGTGCCATGCGTTACATCTTGGTTGTTCTACTATTTATAATTTTTGGTTATGCATTGGCACTGGTACTGGCTAACAGTACTGAAGTGGCTGTTAATCTGGTGTTTAGTCAGGTTCCGCAAATGCGGGTTGGCTTATTGCTCATCCTCACTTTAATTTTAGGTGTACTGATTGGCCTGTTGCTTGGTGTACAGATATTTAGGGTATTCCAGCGCAATTGGGAAATTGGCCGCCTGAAAAAAGAGATTGAGCAATTACGTTTGCAGCAGATACAGGCTGCCAGTGCTGCGGCTATTGCAGCCAAGCAGGAAAAAACGGTGCCGGTTATTAGCCCAGTAAATCCAGCCCAATAAATCCAACCATTTAAAGAAAAAGCCCATTATAATGGGCTTTTTTAATGCCTCATGTTTTAAGAGATTGCTTTGAGTATTATTGTTGCGATTGATGCCAATAACCAGCGCGATGCACTGGCGCTTGCAGACCAGATGAACCCTGAATATTGCCGTCTAAAAGTAGGCAAAGAGCTGTTTACCCAGCTTGGTCCACAAATTGTTAAAGACCTGCACCAGCGTGGTTTTGAGGTTTTTCTGGATTTAAAATTTCACGACATTCCAAATACCACCGCCCAAGCCGTACTGGCTGCGGCAGAGCTAGGGGTGTGGATGGTCAACGTGCATGCCAGTGGCGGCCGAAACATGATGCAAACTACCGTACAGCGTTTAAAAGATGGTGGTTATAAAACCCACTTGATTGCGGTGACCGTGCTGACCTCCATGGGGCGGGAAGACTTGCTGGAAGTGGGACTGGATATTGATCCTGCTGACCAGGTACTACGCCTGGCTAAACTGGCCCAGTCCTCCGGCCTGGATGGCGTAGTGTGTTCCGCACAGGAAGCCCCAGTTTTGCGGCAGGCACTTGGTTCGGAGTTCCTGCTGGTAACACCGGGCATTCGTCCGGCTGGTGCAGCGGCAGATGACCAGAAGCGGATTGTCACCCCACAACAGGCGATTGCTGATGGGGTGAACCACATGGTGATTGGCCGCCCGATTACCCGTGCCGACAGTCCGGCGCAAGCCTTACTGGATATTTACCAGAGTATTCAATAAAAGTTGTAGTTGCCTGCATAAAAAAGCCAGCAAATATGCTGGCTTTGTTTTTCGCAGTGCTTAGCACATAGTTACCACATTAAGTCATCAGGAATCACATACGCAGCATACGGATCATCTTCATCTACCTGCGCGCTCTGCTTTTCATTCAGCACCACAATAAAACCCTCACAGCGCTGGTTAATTTTATCTGCCAGTGGCTTGGGAATAAGCGGATAGTGTTGCTCATTACGGGCAATCGCTACATGACCAGCCACTACCTGATCATAGATCTTCTGGTTCAGGTAAACTTTCTTCACTTTGCCCTGATCAATAAACTGATAGGCCACATCACCGCTTACATCTTTTAGCTGATGCTGGGTCAGCATATGCTGGATATTGGCTTTAAGTGCTTTTTCTGCCAGTAGCTTTTGCTTTTCCTGATTCAGCTCCTGATCTTTTTGCAGTTTTTCTGCCTGGGCAGTTGCTAAAGCCTGCTTAATGTCCTGATCCGACTGGTCACCAGTTTTTTTTGCATGCTGGGTTTGCTTGTTAAGCTGTTTGGCTTTTTTAGCATCCACCAAACCAGCTTTAAGTAGTTGGGCTTGTAAGGCATTTTTAACCATGATTAAAAAGTCGCGTGGTATTCAATAGTGCTATTCTAGCAATTATTGCAGTAATAGGGAGCAGTCTTGACAGCTATTCATCTTTGCTGAGGTGCCTGCTGACACGCCAGTAATAAATCCAGTAGGTAAGCATTAATAGCAGGGTAAGCGTGGCGGGCGCCAAAAAAGCACGCCGTCCCAAAAAGCTATGTACCAGCACGCCAATAATGCCACCCAGTAAAAAACCAGTGACTATCAGCACGTGCAGGGTAATACGGCGAGGATCGACATACAGGCCACGTGCGCGGTAGCCTAGTGCCAGCCCGATATCCGTTAATACACCGGAAAGGTGGGTGGTGCGAATGATCGTCCCGTTGTAATTGCTGGCCATGGCATTTTGCATACCCAATGCGGCAGTGGCCCATAACAGGGCGTAATGCGGATGGCTTTGAATAAATACCCAGGTTATCAATAAAAAGACCGCCTCCAGGCTCAGTACCGAACCATAACGACGGCCTAACTGTAATTTGGCATCCCGGATAATAAAACCACTATAAAAGGAACCAAGCACATAGCACGTAACAACACCTATCAGGAACAGCACTTGCGGCCAGTCATATTTCAGGCCATCCATAGCCAGCATGCTCATATTGCCGGTCATATGTGAAATAGACTGATGCGCAATGGTAAGCAAGCTGATGCTGTTCATCATCCCGGCGTTTAGCGCCAGAATAAATGCACTGATTTGAATCCACAGGGGCAAGCGCTGTAAAGGCATAGTGCCTCACCCGTTATGAAGGCCTAAATACATGCGGTACAGCATCATAACCAGCATACCGGTACTGCAACCAAATTATTATCATTCAATGATAATACAAAGGAAAGTACACACAAATCAACTGGATGAAAGCGTTTTATTAATAGTCCCAGAAAATACGCTGTAACTCCCTGGCATCACTGGTTTTGGTAAGGGCCACTGCTGCCAGCAGGCGGGCTTTTTGCGGGTTTAAGTCGTGTGCCACCACCCAGCCATACTGGTCATCCGGCTGTTCTGCATTGCGAATAACAAAACCATCCGCCACCCGGGACGAGCGGATAACCTGTACCCCTTGCTGTTGCAGCTGTTTAAGCTTGTCCACCAGGTATTTGGCGACAGAGCCATTACCAGTGGCGGCATGAATAATGGCTTTAGCACCTGCTTTGGCAAAGGCATCATAGGCATCCGGCAACATGGAGTCTGAGCCATACACAATTTGTACCAGTGGCAGGCTGTCGCCTTTAATATCCTCGATATTAAATTCGGAGTTGCTGGTACTGCGCTTAGCAGGCTTCCTGAACCAGTATGCCTTGCGTTCGACAACCATGCCCAGCGCACCCCACTGGCTGCCAAAGGCATTGGTGCGGATATTGATACGCTTGCTGACATCCCGCGCAGCAAAAATCTCATCATTCATAAATACCAGCACGCCTTTGGATTTACTGCTTTCTGCCGATGCCAGCGCGATTGCACCGAGCAGGTTTAGTGGGCCATCAGCAGACAGGGCCGTGGAAGGACGCATGGAGCCAACCAGCACAATCGGTTTATCGGTATGAATGACCAGGTTCAAAAAGAAAGCTGTTTCTTCCAGTGTGTCAGTGCCGTGGGTGATAACGATACCATCTACATCATCTTTCTTTACCAGATCATTTACCTGACGGGCCAGAGACAGCAATTCTTTATCGGTAATACTTTCTGAAGCAATTTGCAGCGCCTGTATGCCGGAAATATCAGTTTGTTCCTGGGCTTGTGGTATGGCTGCAATCAGTTGCTCTACAGGCACTTTGGCGGCAGTGTAAGTGGCACTGTTACTGGAACTGGCACCTGCACCGGCAATGGTTCCACCGGTTGCAACCACCACTACATGCGGTTTGGCAAAGGCCAGGCTAACGGAAAGCAGGGTGCTACACAGGATAAGGCAAAATTTTAGCGTTGGATATTTTAGCGTTAAGTTCACTGTTTTCATTCCACGTAGTCATCATAAGAATTGTCATGCAGATAATAAAACAGCAATGCCCATGCCGGACATTGCTGTGTTAATTGTTCATCAGACTAAAGTGTAATGAAACTTGATGACTCTTTAATGAGGATGGTTCGTGAGGATGGCGTAGTGACTTTTGACTGCTTAGCGCAGGGTAGCCAGGAAGCGACCCAGGCGGCTAATTGCTTCCCGCAGTTCATTTTCTGCAGGCAGGAATACCACGCGGAAGTGATCCGGCGTTGGCCAGTTAAAGCCGGTACCCTGAACCAGCAATACTTTTTCTGCACGCAAGAAATCCAGCATCAGTTTTTCATCATCCTCAATGGGATAAATAGCAGGGTCGAGGCGAGGGAAGCAGTATAAAGCCCCTTCCGGTTTTACACAGGATACTCCGGGAATATCATTCAGCATTTGCCAGGACAGGTTGCGCTGCTCATATAAGCGGCCACCCGGACGGATCAGGTCATTAATAGTCTGGTAACCACCCAGTGCGGTTTGAATGGCATATTGCGCCTGCACATTGGCGCACAAACGCATGGAGGCCAGCATATCCAGCCCTTCAATATAGTCGCCCGCCTTGGATTTATCACCGGACACCATCATCCAGCCGGAACGGAAACCGGCGATACGGTAGGATTTGGACAAACCGTTAAAGGTGATGCACAACAAATCCGGGGCCAGCGTACATAAGGGAATATGCTGAATGTCGTCATAAACGATCTTGTCGTAAATTTCGTCAGCAAACAGGATCAGGTCATGCTTGCG
>JASLIR010000347.1 GCA_030152125.1 Alkanindiges sp. | reverse complement strand
GGTGGTGCATGGGGTACCCCGGATGCGCACTATAACAAGATCAAGTTTGATAATTTCCAGAGCGAAGCACTGAGCAAGCAAGCCAAGGGCGGCTGGGTAGGTGTGGTACAGCATTATTTTGTAACCGCTTGGATTCCACAGAATTATGTGGCCAACATGAGTACGGTGAAGGATGGTACGACCAACATTATCCGCTTTACCTCACCGGTAATGACCGTACCGGCTGGCAAGCAGATGGATGTAGCCGCCACCCTGTATGCCGGTCCAAAAATTCAGTCCGAACTGAAAGACCTGGCACCGGGCTTAAACCAGACCGTGGATTACGGTATTTTATGGCCCATCGCGCAAATCCTGTTTATTGGCCTGAAGTTCTTCCATAACCTGGTAGGTAACTGGGGCTGGGCGATTATCCTGCTGACCATTGCGGTTAAAGTGGTGCTGTTCCCGCTGTCGGCCAAAAGCTATCGCTCCATGGCCAAAATGCGTGTGATTGCGCCGGAAATGCAGCGCCTGAAAGAAGAACACGGTGAAGACCGCATGAAATTCTCTCAGGAAATGATGGCGCTGTACAAAAAAGAGCAGGTGAACCCACTGTCCGGCTGTTTGCCGCTGCTGTTGCAAATGCCTATTTTCATGGCCCTGTACTGGGTGATCATGGAAAGTGTGGAATTGCGCCATGCACCATGGTTAGGCTGGATTCAGGATTTATCCACCATGGACCCGCTGTTCATCCTGCCGCTGATCATGGGTGTGACCATGTACATTCAGCAGATGCTGAACCCGCAGCCAACCGATCCAATGCAGGCTAAAGTGTTCAAGCTGATGCCGATCATGTTTACCGTGTTCATGCTGTTCTTCCCGGCTGGTCTGGTTATTTACATGATTGTGAACAACATCTTTACCTTCGGTCAGCAGTGGGTTGTCAACCGCAGCACTGAAAAAGAGCGTGCATCGCGCATTGACCTAAGTAAGTAAGCTACCGTCCTTTTATAAAATCCGCCTGAAGTGTTACGCTTGGGCGGATTTTTTTATGTTGAACCCGGCTGTTTTTCACGCTTTAGCTTTTAAGGATTCCCCTATGCACAGCACCACTATTGCCGCCATTGCAACACCCCAGGGCCGTGGTGGCGTGGGCGTTATCCGTATTTCCGGCCCGCAGGCGTTTGAAATAGCCCAGGCACTTAGCCAGCAACCCCTGCCCAAGCCACGTATGGCGGGTTTCCGCCAGTGTTATGACCACGACGGCCAGGTGATTGATGAAGGCTTAGTGCTGTGCTTTCCTGCACCACATTCGTTTACAGGCGAGAACGTGGTGGAGGTGCAGGGTCACGGTGGTGTGGTGGTACAAAACTTGCTGTTGAGCCGCCTGTTGAGTTTGGGTGCTATTGCCGCCAAGGCCGGTGAGTTCTCCTTGCGTGCGTTTGATAACGGCAAGCTGGATCTGGCGCAGGCCGAAGCAATTAGTGACCTGATTGATGCCAGTAGCCAGGCGGCGGCACGGTCGGCTGTACGTTCCCTGCAAGGGGCTTTTTCGCTGCGGGTGAACGAGGTACTGGAAAAACTGATCCATTTACGCCTGCATGTGGAGGCAGCCATTGATTTTCCGGAAGAGGAAATTGATTTTCTGGCCGATGGCAAAATCCTGGGCTTGCTGGAAGAAGTACAGGGTGCGGTAAAGCAGGTACAGCAGTCTGCCAAACAGGGGCAGTTATTGCGTGAAGGTTTGCAGGTGGTGATTGCCGGTAAGCCAAATGCCGGGAAATCCAGCCTGTTAAACGCGCTGGCCGGGGTGGACCGTGCCATTGTGACCGAGATTGCCGGTACCACCCGTGATGTGCTGCATGAAAAAATTACCTTGAATGGCCTGCCCATTACCCTGACCGATACCGCTGGCCTGCGTGAAACCGGTGATGTGGTGGAGCAGGAGGGGATTCGCCGTGCCTACAAGGCCATTGAACAGGCAGATTTGCTGCTACTGGTATACGACCTGAGCCAGGGGGATGATCCCTTACTGCTGGCGCGGGAGTTCTTTAGTGAGCAACTGGACAGCAAGCGCTGTCTGCTGATTGCCAACAAGTGCGATCTGGTGCAGCAGCCTGTGGGCTTAAGTGAGATTGACGGCTTTAAGCGTATAACCCTGTCAGCCCGTCAGCAGATAGGCCTGGAAACGCTTGTAGAAGCGATTAGCGCGCATGCAGGCTATCATCCCGAGGAAAGTACCTTTATTGCCCGAACGCGTCACCTGGACGCAATGGTGCGCTGCCAGCGTTATCTGGGTGAAGCGCGCTGGCAGTTGATGGAATTTAAGGCCGGGGAACTGATGGCGGAATCATTACGCTATGCGCAGTTTGCCTTAAGCGAAATTACCGGGGAGTTTAGTGCCGATGACCTGCTGGGACAGATTTTTGGCTCGTTTTGTATTGGCAAGTAATACCAATCCTCAGAAGTAAGTTAATAAACCGTACAACTTTTGAAGCTTCGATCATAAAGATTTTGTGGGGGCTTGGCGCATATGCGCCAACCTAAGGTTTTAATCTATAAAATACCAATATTTGTATGCGTTATTGGGAGCTCGAGGGCTGCCGCCCTCCAAACCTCCCGTTGTCTTCGATCTTATAAGCAAGGAAAACTGCATATTTTTGATAAGAATCAAAGGCTAAAATTTCTAATTTTGTAGGTGTTCAAAGCAGTGGTGGCTCGCCCTGCTAGCATAGCAGCGCTGCTGATTTACTTTTGAAGATTGCTAAAAACGCAATCAGGCGCTTTTCGCCATCTGCCCCAGCTTTAACTCACCTCTGGCCTGCTTAATGACGGACAGCCCGGAACTTAAGCCCAGCCCGGCAATAATTACTGCCACCACAAGGTCGGGAATCACACTGGCGGTTCCCATTACACCCACTGCCGCCAGCATCACGGCAATATTGCCAATTGCATCGTTGCGGCTGCATAACCAGACTGAACGCATGTTGGCGTCACCATCCCGGAAGGTGTACAGCAACACGGCCACCCCGGCATTGGCCAGCAGGGCAATAAAACCAATCACCCCCATGGTGATGGCTTCCGGTGGTATGCCCTGAACGTAAGACCAGCCTGCCTTGCCTAATACAAACAAGCCAAAGCCCGCCATGGTGATGCCTTTGACCAGCGCAGCCGTAGAGCGCCAGCTCATGCTCATGCCCAGCACTGCCAGCGAAATGGCATAGTTGGCAGCATCCCCGGCAAAATCCAGCGAATCTGCCCACAGGGAAACCGAGCCGGATGCCGCACCGGCAATAATTTCCACTACAAACATGCTGGCATTTACAAACAGTGCAATCCATAAGGCCCTGCGAAAACGTGGACTCATGCTTTTATTCGTACTGCATGGTGCATTACAGCCACAACCTGCCATGTTGCTATACCCCGTTGTTTGAAATGTGTACTTGCCAGATTAAAAACCCTGAAGCTACTATAGGGTCAATAGGCGATGTATGGGGGTTACAATATGCTGCTAAAAATTGGCCAGCTTGCCGCTAAGACCGGTATTAGCATTGAAACCATTCGCTATTATGAAAAAATAGGCTTAATGCCGGCGGCAATCCGCAGTAGTAATAATTACCGCCATTATGCCGCACAGCATGTACAGCAGCTGATGTTTGTCAGCCATTGCCGGGAAATTAACCTGTCGCTGGACAGCATTAAGCAACTGACGGAACTGTTTGCCAATCCACAGCAGGAGTGCGGCCAGGTAAACGCCATCATTGATGCGCAAATTAGCCGGGTGAACCAGAAAATTGAAAATATGCTGGCCTTGAAAGAGCATTTAAGCCAATTGCGTAGTAAGTGCCAGCAGCATGTCCGGGTGCAGGATTGCGGTATTTTAAATGAGTTAAAAGCCGTGGATTGAAACATGAATATTTTTGCAGAAGCCCGGTGATGGACGATAAAAACGGTAGCGTGGAAAAATTACTTTGCTTTTAAAGGACTTTAAGAGCAGCAGGGTATTCTGATAACTACAGCCATACCTTACCAAGGGAAGCTATAGCGTGAGGAGATAGAATATGCCGCATGTTAAAAGAGCTGGTTTTTACTCGCCTCGCCGCCTTCGGCAGCTCGGCGAGTAAGGGGGGGTTTGGGGGCA
>JASLIR010000336.1 GCA_030152125.1 Alkanindiges sp. | reverse complement strand
CCACTATTTTTCAATGTTCCAGCGGATCAGGCCCGGCTGGACAGCCGCACCATTCCCTTAATTGTATATGCCGGTATTTTTTCTTCAGTATTACTGTCTTATTTATGGATTGAAGGTGTGCGCCATTTGGGGCCAAACCGTAACAGCATTTTTATGAACCTGCTGCCATTATTTACCGCACTGGCTGCTATTGCATTACTGGGTGAGCAATTACATGGCTATCACCTGATGGGCGGTGGTATCACCCTGCTAGGCATTATGCTGGCACAAACCCTTAAACAGCCTTTATTCAGCAACCGGCTAAAAGCAGATAGTGCAAGCCAGAGATCAGGCACTTAATCACTAAAAGTCATTAAAGCCTTTTAAACTTAAGGCATGCTGGTAAGCAGCCTTAATCTGCTGGATATGCTGTGCGGCCAGCAACTGCATATCCGGCGAAAAGCCGCTGAAATGCTGTGGATGGTAGCACGCCAGTTGCTGCTCATAGCCCTGGGTAATTTCATGACGGCTTGCTGTACTGGCAACCTGCAGAATTTCATACCAGTGTTGCTGAATATAACGCTGGTCCAGTACAGGAGCAGCCAGCGGCTGGTCAGGAATATCCCCTAATAAGGGGCTGTCTTTTAAGGGAGGCTGGTTTTTGGCCGCAGAACTATCCGGGAACAATCCACTTACTAAAAAATAACCCACAATGGCAGCCACAATCATGACGACAATCGTTGTTATGCTCATGTGAATTGCTGCTCCAGATGCTGTTTATAATCTTCAAGTTGCTGGTATTTATCACCGGCCGTATCGTCCAGCAACACCTGCATCATCGTCAGCTCTTTTATAACATCCTGCAACAGCAACTGATATGCCTGTGCAGCTAACAGCTGTTCTGCCACTAACAACCCATCTAACACTACTGACTGGCTTATGCCCAGCTTTCGCAGCAGGTTCACCGAAAATGGCGGGCAAACCAGTACATCAAAAGCCAGTTTGGCACATGCCGCCAGTGACAAATTAAACACACGCCGCTTAACAACCACAAACAGCAATGCCAGCAAGGTCGTAAAATATACTGTCAACAGCACAATTAAAAACAGTAGCCCCAAACCAAACAGGTAAATGATGACAGGTATTAGAATTAATACTTGCAGCGCCAGAAAAAATACCAGTATCTGCAAGGGCAATATAACCCTGGCTAGCTGCCGCAGTTGGTAAACCGTATCCAATTGCAGCTGTGTGCCGGCAGGCACTTTGGGTTGCCAGCGTAATTTAAACACCAGTTGATACGGTTTAAATACATGCGGCACATTCAGGTATTTACCGGCCAGCTCCAGCCCGCTGCCATGCTGTACATAGCCCCAACTGGTACCGGAACTGGCGGATAGCAATATTTCATTATGAAAGGACAGGATAACCGAGTCGGCAATATAGAACCCGATTATCCCGACCATCAGCCATATTTCAAAGGAAATATCTGGCAGCATAAGCGCTTAGGATTTCTTTTTGAAAATAGAACCAAACCAGCTGGCCACACCCACAGCAGCAATGGCAATAAACTTCCAGGCTGCAGCAAAGAAACCAGCCAGTAAGGCCCAGAAGCCTTTTTTGGTGGCAATGGCGGCTGCACCACCTGCTACCAGTGCAGCAAGACCATACTGGGCAATCTTGTCACCATCCTTAAACTGGGAATAACGCTCGCCATCTACAAACTCGAAACTGCTTAAGCTTTGTTTAAACTCTTTAACATCCTGTTCCAGGGTTTCCGGTGTAGATACCAGGGTGGCACTCATTACGCCGGTTCTACCCAGCAGGCGTACGGTATAATTGACGTAGGTTTGGCCTTCACTGCTCAGTTTTACAGCCCACTCCAGGTGATTGGTAGCCTTGTCGTATTTTGGCGCAATAAACCAGCCATCCGTATATAAGGCAGGCATGCCTAAACGCTTGCGTTCAGCATTGCTTGGCTCATCGCTGGCTTTCAGTTGCTTCAGAATTTCATCAGCATCAATTTTTTCATCATCTTTTACATAGCCGGAAGGATCAAAAGCAAAATCCGCCCACCATGTTTTATCCATGGAATAAATAATATTTTCATTGGGAGTCGGCAGGTTACCAGTCAGTTCTAGAAACTTCTCTGTGCCGGAAGCATCCAGAAAACCCTGGTTTTTCTCTGTTTTAATGGTGGCTTTTGCCAGTATGTTTTCAGTTTGCGGCCCCATATGCCAGTTTAAAGCCTGCATGGGGTTAGGTTGCTCCTGCTGGGTGCTGGCAGCCTGATCATCCACAGCATACACCTGCCCAATTGCCAGTGCAGAAGCCAGCATGACACTTAATACCGACTTTTTAATTGTCCCAACTGTAGCCCCAGTTGTAAAAGCAGCTTGTTTCATCTTTTCCCCACTAAATCTTAAAAAATTCTTAATTGTGAATTATCTGTGTAGTTAACTTTATTTTTAATAAAAAACCAAGGCTTTTTGTGACTTTTATAAAACTTTATAGCCTAAACAAGTCTTAATCTTCAGCATAATAATAAATATTCTTTTTGCCGCACTGCTGGCAACAAATCAGCTCGTCAACAGGCCATAAGGGAAAGCCCAAAGTAATCATCATCAGAAAAGCAGGTGCCCTGCCTTCCCGTTTAATCAGCACATCCTCACTGCCGCAATCAGGGCAGCGTGTCGGATCATTGCCCTGCGCTTCAATTAATTCGTCCAGTTCATTTTCATGCAGCACTGCCAGCGCCTGTTGCGCATCCAGATGACTTACCTGCAGGCGAACCCCGCCCACTGCATTGGAATACAGCCATTGGGTATTCACCAGATGCTCATCCGCCACCCATGCCGGAATACCGGCAACCTCCAGCTTGCCACGGGCAATATGTGCCTCGTAGGGAAAGGAAAAACGCGCAATGGTTATTAGCATAATGGTATTTTCCTTACACATACGAGGTGATAAATACTGCAGGTCATCTTAAACGCTTTTCTGATTACAGCATATCCGGGTGCAATGCAGCCTGCCATAATTTTAAATGCTGCACGGTGGCCGCCACATCATGCGTGCGTATAATGGAGGCACCCTGCTGCACGCCCAGCAAATGGGCCGCAAGCCCGGCATAAACACGCTCATCCACCGGGGCACCATTAAGTACTTCGCCCAGTACCCGTTTACGCGACAAGCCAACCAGCATGGGAAACTGGTAATGGTCGGACAGCTGCCATAAACTGTTTAGCAGTGTGAGGTTATGCTGTGCATTTTTGGCAAAGCCAAATCCGGGATCAACAATAATATGATGATGCTGTACACCCGCTGCCATGGCTGCATTAATCCGCTCATCCAGCTCATTTATCACTTCGGCCGTCACATTCTCATACTGCGCCAGTTGATTCATACTGGCCGGCTCGCCACGCATATGCATTAATACCACAGGGATATTCAGGCTGGCTGCAGTTTGCAGGGCCAAGGGGCGTGTCAGGGCGCGTACGTCATTCCAGATATCCGCACCAGCTTCCACCGCCGCACGCATAACTTGCGGGCAACTGGTATCAATGGAAATTACCACATCAAAGCGCTGGCGAATCGCTTCTACTACGGGAATCACCCGTGCCAGTTCCTGTTCAGTGCTTACCACGGCTGCGTCCGGACGGGTGGATTCCCCGCCTATATCAATAATACTGCCGCCCTCCTGCACAATCCGGGCTGCCCGTGCCAGCGCAGCATCCACATGCACATAATCGCCCCCGTCAGAAAAGGAATCTGGCGTTACGTTTAAAATACCCATCACCTGAGGCACAAACAAATCCAGGGTTTTATGGCGACAGTTTAAATATTGTTTAGGGAGAGAACGCAGTTGCACAGCAAATTACCTATCCTGTTGTTGCTTACCGTTGTTTGTTAATGCTACTTCTAGCTGTCCTTAAAACCGGCTAACGAAAAAGCCGCCTTGAATCAGCTCAAAGCGGCTTTTTCCCATCAATGCCCGTTATTGGCGCTGCATTGATTACATGGCTGGTAATGGTGGTGGTGTAGAACCACCGGAAGAACCTTTACCACTGTCCAGCACCGTATGCGCAGCTACCGGGTTTATGGGCTCGTAGACACGTGGCGGTTTAGGGTCACGGCCTTCTATCAGGTCCACAATTTGCTCGCGGTCAATGGTTTCCCATTCCAGCAGCGCTTTTACCATGGCATGCGCAATTTCTTTGTGTGACTCAATCAGGGTACGGGCAACTGTATATTGCTCATCCAGAATGCGGCGCACTTCGGCATCCACCTGCTGCTGGGTTGCTTCGGAAATGGTACGGCTACCAATGTTACCAAAGAAGCCTTGCGAGTTATCATCCTCGTACACCATCACACCCAGCTTGTCGGACATCCCATATTTGGTAACCATGGCACGGGCAATTTTGGTTGCACGCTCAAAGTCATTGGATGCACCAGTAGACTGCTGGTCAATAAACACTTCTTCCGCAATACGGCCACCAAACAAAATGGAAATTTCATTCAGCATTTTGTCTTTGTAATGGCTGATACGGTCATGCTCCGGCAACTGCCAGGTTACACCCAATGCCCAGCCACGCGGCATAATGGTTACCTTGTGTACTGGATCGGTGCCCGGCAACAGCTCGGCTACAATGGCATGCCCAGCTTCATGATAGGCCGTTGCTTTACGCTCTTCATCACGCAACACCATGGATTTACGTTCAGGACCCATGAAGATTTTATCTTTGGCATCTTCAAAGTCATGCATATCCACCGTGTTCTTGTTGCGGCGCGCTGCAAACAGGGCTGCTTCATTCACCAGGTTAGCCAGGTCAGCACCGCTAAAGCCAGGTGTACCACGTGCCAGCACCTTGGTTTCCACACCAGTTACCGATGGCAGCTTTTTCATGTGCACATTCAGAATCTGTTCGCGGCCCTTGATATCCGGCAAACCAACCGCAACCTGACGGTCAAAACGGCCTGGGCGCAACAAGGCTTTATCCAGTACATCCACACGGTTGGTGGCAGCAATCACGATAATGCCTTCATTACCTTCAAAGCCATCCATTTCAACCAGCATCTGGTTCAGGGTCTGCTCACGCTCGTCATGACCACCACCAGTACCCGAACCACGGTGACGGCCAACCGCATCAATCTCGTCAATAAAGATGATACATGGCGCATGGCGCTTGGCCTGTTCAAACATGTCACGTACGCGGGAAGCACCCACGCCCACAAACATTTCTACAAAGTCAGAACCGGAGATGGAGAAAAACGGTACCTTGGCTTCACCCGCAATGGCCTTGGCCAGCAGGGTCTTACCAGTACCCGGAGGACCCACCATCAATACGCCACGCGGGATTTTGGCACCCAGGCGTTTAAATTTGGCTGGATCCTTCAGGAAATCAACAATCTCTACCACTTCCTGTTTTGCCTCGTCGCAACCGGCAACGTCAGCAAAGCTGATCTTGATCTGATCATCCGTCAGCATCTTGGCCTTGGACTTGCCAAAGCTCATTGGCCCGCCCTTGCCACCTGCACCACCCTGCATGTTACGCATGAAAAACATGAACAGCAGAATAATCAGCAATACCGGGAAACTGGCAATCAGCAGCTGCATCAGCAAGCCCTGACGATGTGGCGCAGTGCCCTGAACATCTACATTCTGTTTAATCAGGTTGGGCATCAACTCGGTATCTTGCACGGCAGGACGAATACTTTCGAATTCCTTACCGTCTTTTTTGACACCAGCAATCTTCTCGCCATCAATTTTGACTTGTTTGATTTGCCCAGCACTCACCGCAGCAACGAACTGAGAGTAATTCAGTTGCTCAGGCTTGTTGCGGTTTTCAAAATTACTAAACACTATAACCAGAACAGCAATGATGACAAGCCACAACGCAATATTCTTCACGAGATCGCTCAAAGCTTTATTCCCATATTATTTCATGATGATCACATCACGATTGTAACACTGAATCAGATGATTACATCGTTGCTTTGTCATTATCTGACATCCTTGTGACCGTGACCGTTACCACAAGAATTTTAAGGTGTACCAAGAAACATTTCTTTCCAGTACGCAGACTGTCATAACATTGTCAAACGTTATCAACATCGCCTGATTCAACCACATTACTATTCGCACTATTAGCCTGCCAGGATTTTTTACGCCCCTGTCCAAGCAAGTATACTTCCTTAGAACGCGCACGGGAGGCAGCTGGTTTACACGTTTTCAGTATATCGAATGTATCTACCACCGATTTCCTGTATTCGTCAAAGCCTTCACCCTGAAACACCTTCACCAGAAACTGGCCTTTAGGGCCTAATACCTTCTGTGCAAAATCCAGCGCCAGCTCACACAGGTAAATCATCCGGGGCTGATCAACAGAGGTATTACCTGATGTATTGGGGGCCATATCCGAAATTACAACGTCTACCGGGCGTCCATTTAAAATATTTAACAATTCGGCAAACACAGCCTCCTCACGGAAGTCACCCTGCAAAAAGGTAACATCCGGCAAGGCATCCATATGCAGGATATCCGATGCCACCACCAGCCCTTTACTACCCACCAGCTTACCGGCTATCTGTGACCAGCTACCGGGTGCAGCACCCAGGTCCACCACCGTCATACCCGGCTTGATAATATTGTATTTTTCCTGAACTTCCAGCAACTTGTAAGCCGCACGTGCCCGATAGCCGTCTTTGTGTGCCCGTTTTACAAACGGGTCATCCAGATGCTCACGCATCCAGGCACGGCTACTTTTGGATAACTTGTTGTTGGTAATGCGCGTTGCCATAAAGCTACTTTAATCTCTTCACATTGATATATCATTTTGGAAAACATTTTAACCGATTTTTCTTAAGCGGATTTTGTTTCCAGCAAATTTTCCCGGCCCCATTGCTCCATGGACAGAATAATCGGTCCGAGCGACTGCCCTTTTGCCGTCAGCGAATATTCTACGCGTGGCGGCACCTGCGCGTATACCTGCCGGAATACCAGGCCATCCGCTTCCAGTTCGCGTAACTGGTGAGTCAGCATACGCTGGGTAATATTGGGTAGCAATCGTTTCAGCTCGTTAAAACGCAGGGTTTTATTCAGCAAATGGAACAGGATAACCCCTTTCCACTTACCGCCAATAATATTCAGTAGCAGCTCCACTGGGCAGGTACTATCAGCACAGTCCACTTCGCCACCACAGTTAAACGATAACTTCACCCCTGGCTCCCAACTGGTTCGCTTTCTGGTCAGTTTTTCAGTATGTATACTGTCAGCGTATACTACCAATACTGCGCTACATTTCACAGTATACAAAGTGACACTATAATCAAAAAATGTGCGTACTTGCAAGTAAAAAACATTTGACCTAAGGTAAACGCCTATCAACATAAGCAATTTTTCAGGATTACACCATGCGTGCTGTCGGCTACCAACGTTGCAATGCCATTACTGAACAGGATGCCCTGTTAGATATTGAACTGCCTGAACCACAACAGCCCAGTGGCTACGACCTGCTGGTTGCCGTAAAGGCCATTTCCGTAAACCCGGTGGATACCAAAGTACGCAAACGTGCCCAGCCGGATGCCGGACAATACAAGGTGCTGGGCTGGGATGCGGCGGGTGTAGTGGTTGCCGTGGGGGAACAGGTGACAGGCTTTAAGGCAGGTGATGAAGTCTACTATGCGGGTGACCTGACCCGCCCGGGTACCAATGCCGAACTGCATGTGGTGGATTCCCGCATTGCAGGCCATAAACCCACGCGCTTAAATATGGAACAAGCCGCTGCATTGCCTTTAACCAGCATTACCGCCTGGGAAGCCCTGTTTGACCGACTGCACGTGCAACAACCAGTTGCAGGCACTGCCAATAGCATTTTAGTAATTGGTGGTTCCGGCGGGGTTGGTTCCATTGCCATCCAGCTACTGGCAGCACTGACCAGCCTGCAAATTATCACCACCGCTTCCCGCCCGGAATCACGTGAATGGTGCCTGAAGCACGGGGCACATGTGGTGCTGGATCACCGTGAGTCACTGGCTAAACAGTGGCAGGCGCTGGCGTTGCCCGCACCAGCCTTTGTATTTTCCACCACCAATAGCGATGATCATCTGGCTGACATAGCCGAGCTGATTGCCCCGCAAGGCCGCTTTGCCCTGATTGATGACCCGGAACAACTGAACATTAGCGTGTTCAAACGTAAAAGCGTGTCCATCCACTGGGAATTTATGTTTACCCGCAGCATGTTTAATACCGGGGATATTGCCGCGCAAGGCAAACTGCTGGATGAAATTGCCGGGCTGGTGGATGCAGGAAAAATTGACAGTACCCTGGCACAACACTTTGGTACGATCAATGCGCACAACCTGAAAAAGGCGCATGCTGTGTTAGAGTCCGGGCATAGCCTGGGTAAAATTGTATTATCCGGCTTTGATTCAGCACCTGCCTGACACCCTGATTTTGCAAAGGTGACTGACAGCATACATTCATTTATATATCGGCGCTGATCTTGTGCTATAATTCGCGCCCTCTTTTTCATCATGCTTTCGGGTCTTATCATGGCAACTATTTCTAATCAGGAACGTAAACGCTTGCGTCAGATCGGTCATGCATTGAATCCGGTAGTTATGCTGGGTAATCAGGGTTTAACTGAAGGTGTGCTGGAAGAAGCCAAACGTGCACTGAATGACCACGAACTGATTAAAGTAAAAGTAAGCGGTGAA
>JASLIR010000230.1 GCA_030152125.1 Alkanindiges sp. | reverse complement strand
GTGGATGATGGTGCAGATGTGTTCTTTAATGGCGATAACATCCTGCATGTGGATTATATGAAAAGTGGCGCACAGGAAGTAGAAGCACAAAAAGGTGACCAGTTTAAACTGGCCATTGCCAACCTGACCGGTGGGCCATGGCATGCAACTTTTAAGATTTATGTGGATGATGTATTGAAGTATAACAACTCGCCACAGGGTAATTCCGCACCTTTGCAGGGTGAGGCATGGGCGCATACTTTTATTCTGTAGTTTACAGTCTAAAATACCGATTTAAAAATAGTTGATGATCAGCATGCATTAGCATGTAGGCTGATAGATGAGTTGTCACATCTATAATTTTTAGCCAGGTTTGATTATTGCAACCATAAGATTCTAAGAGGACTGAGAATACATGATCCTTGCCGTTGATGTGGCCTATCAGGACAGCTGGGCCTGCGTAGCGGGTGTGCTGTTTAAAAACTGGGATAGCCCGCAGCCGGAGCAGGTGCTGAGTTTGATGCTGGATGGTGTGGCGGATTACCAGCCCGGTGCATTTTACTTGCGTGAATTACCATGCATCACCCGTTTGCTGGCAGAGGTGAAGCACCCACTTAGTGCTATTGTGATTGATGGTTATGTGCAACTGGGGCAGGACCAGCATGCCGGGCTTGGCCTGCATTTATGGCATAGCCTGAATCAACAGATTCCCGTGATTGGCGTGGCCAAAACATGGTTTAAGGATACCCCGGAAAACTGCCAGTTACTGCGGGGCAAAAGCAGTAATCCCTTATATATTACGGCTGCCGGAATGGATTTAGAAAAGGTCAAAGCGCATATTGCCAGTATGGCAGGGCAGCACCGTATTCCTGCCTTATTAAAGCTGGTGGATCAGCAGTGCCGGGCAGGAGTTGCTGGCATTCAAGCTTAAGCTTCCTTTATTTGAATCACGGAATTTGAACGCCGCAGGTAATTGACAGGTTCTATTTTGGAACCTATAGTCAGGCCAAGCCAGTACAGTCAATAATCACAGGATGCACTGCATCCTTATCATGGATATGTCAGGGAGTAGAAGCCATGTCGGCAACAGAAAAAGCTGAACCTAAAAAGGTGGCGCTGGTGATCGGCGCCGGGGATGGTACCGGTGGTGCCATTGCCAAAAAATTTGCCAGCCAGGGTTATGTGGCTTGTGTGACCCGTCGTAGTGTGGAAAAACTGGAACCATTGCTGACCGAAATCCGTAGTGCCGGAGGTGAAGCCTATGGTTTTGGTTCCGATGCCCGCAAGGAAGATCAGGTAAACCAGCTGATTGAACAGATAGAAGCCGAGATTGGCGAGATTGAAGTATTTGTATTTAATATCGGCGCCAATGTTCCTTGTCCAGTGTTGCAGGAAACCCCACGCAAGTTTTTTAAAATATGGGAAATGGCCTGTTTTTCCGGCTTTTTAAGCGCGCAGGCAGTAGCACGGAAAATGGTAACGCGTGGCCGGGGCACCATCATTTTTACTGGCGCAACAGCAGCTACCCGTGGTGCGGCCATGTTTTCCGCCTTTGCAGTAGCCAAGCATGGCCTGCGTGCGCTGGCGCAAAGTATGGCCCGCGAGCTGGGGCCAGCGGGCATTCATGTAGCGCATGTGGTGGTAGATGGAGCCATTGATACCGCATTCATCCGTGATAGCTTTCCTGCGATTTATGAAAAGAAGCAGCAGGATGGCATTTTAAACCCGGTGCATATTGCCGAAAACTACTGGTATTTGCACCAGCAGCCGCGTGATGCCTGGACATTTGAGCTGGATTTACGGCCGTGGAGCGAAAACTGGTAAAGCAGCGCTGTTACAGCACCGCCTTGTTATGAAACAACCTATTCAATAAAACTTTTGTACTTGAGATAACCCCCATGACGACTAAAGCAGTTGATTTTTATTTTGATTTTGGCAGCCCTACCGCGTATTTAGCGTATACCCAGTTAAGCAAAATTGCCGCCGATGCCAATGCAGCACTTACTTACAAACCAGTATTGCTGGGTGGTATTTTCCAGAGCGCGCAAAATGCCTCCCCTATGATGATTCCAGCCAAGGGTGCCTACATGATGCAGGATTTGCAACGCTATGCCAGACGCTATCAGGTGCCTTTAACTTTTAACCCGAATTTCCCGATTAATACCTTAAAACTGATGCGCCTGACCACTGGTGTGCAGCAACATTACCCGCAGCTGTTTGAACAGTTTCTGGCGGTGATGTTTAAGGCATTCTGGGTCGATGCACAAAATCTGGGTGATGAAGCGGTGATCCGTCAGGTATTGCAGGATAACCAGCTGGATGCCGATGCGATTCTGGCTTTAGCCGACCAGCCGGACGTAAAGGAGCTGTTAAAGCAGAATACCCAACAGGCCAACGCACGCGGCCTGTTTGGTGTGCCCACTATGTTTGTTGGTGACCAGATGTTCTGGGGGCAGGACAGGCTGGATTTTGTGGTGGAGGCGTTGCAGGCTGAATAGCCAGCCTGCTTGTGATAGGATGGGCTGTGATGCTGTTGCAGCCAGTTCCTGCCTGATTCATTTTAAAATAATCTTATGGTTTAAAATGCTTCAAATAGACACGCTACTATTGTCGTTGTACATTTTTGAACATACAAACATAGTCTAACTTAGGTTTTATAAGAGCAAGCCATGCAGCAGGTGGTCAATGCAAATTTGGGTTTTCGCCCTGAAGCTGTGTGTGACCCATTGGTTTTTGGGTATACAGGCACTTTAACATTCTGTTTTTTAGTAACTGATACCGCAGAGCCTGATGCTCTGGATGGGCGGCTTGCAGTTTTTAAAACCAGAAGCTGTCTGTTGTATAAATATGGCTATCCCAATGATGAAGCGCAGATTTTTCATTCCTTATGCCAATCTGCTGCTATGCGTGGCGGGACGATTGCCCGGGTACTGGATTCGGCATGGCTGGCAGAAATAGAAGCCTTGAACCGAAAGAGTTTCCCTGAATCAAATATTACCCGCCACTTCGAGCACTGGGTTTTTGCGTTTAAGGAAACTGTTCTGGAAGTTATCGTTAAAGACATGAGCTGGACAATCACAGAAAAACCATACGACACTGTACGCATGGAAATGCTTGAATGGCTGATGGGCGATGGATTTGGAGATTAAAGGGCACTCATTTTATATTGAGGTAATTGCACCTAAAGGGTTAATTGGTCTGGATAAAGCATTGGCGGAGTCCGAATTGGGGTTGTTTATCTATCATTCGCAGTTTAATGGCAAGAACATTTTAAAAAGCCGCAATGACAACATTGAGTTTAGTATGGATACCAGCTTGTCTGATGTGATGCAGGCAAGTGGCTTCCTGTATTTTAGTTTTGATCAATCAGTGGCGACCATGCAGAAACTGAGTGATATTTTTAAATTACAGGGCTATCCACATAGAATTATTCTGGATGACGAGGACAGTGGGGCAAGCACCTGTTTGGATTTCGATTATCCTGCCTGATGGAGTGGGGTTGATTTTTGACAGTTAATCACGCCACCGCAACATTTAACTGCCCCAGTAACACATTCACTTCACGCTGGTTTTTTTCATCCAGCCAGCCCAGTTCCAGCGCCATATTTAAAAAATGGAGTACTTTCTGGCGTGCGCGTTCATTATCTTGCCCGCGCTGCTTTAAAATAAACTTGGCGTATTCCAGTGCGGCTTCACCATCACCCACGGCAATGGCACGGTTCCACCAGTAGGTGGCCTGGCGCTGGTTGCCCTGTTTGGCGTAAAGGTCGGCAATGTTCAGGCAGCTACCGGTATCCTGTGCAATACGCCAGCCGCGTTTATACCAGTATAGGGCCTTACGCAGGTTGATTTCGGTGCCTGTGCCATTTTCATATAGTAGGCCAAGGTTCTTAAAGGCAG
>JASLIR010000404.1 GCA_030152125.1 Alkanindiges sp. | reverse complement strand
TGTTCTTATGATTATTTGCCCACTGTGCCAGCAGCCCTTAATCCGTTTGGACAAGCAATGGCTGTGTAGCAACCAGCACAGCTTTGATATTGCCAGACAGGGCTATGTTAATTTACTGCCGGTACAATTCAAAAAAAGCCTGAATCCCGGCGATACGCCAGAAGCAGTACAGGCCAGACGCGATTTTCTGGGGGCAGGGTATTACCAGCCGCTGTGTGATGCGATTAAAGCATTGATAGCTACCCTGCAGCCTCAGAGCATTATTGATATAGGCTGTGGTGAAGGCTTTTATACCAGTCAGTTATCTGCACTGGCTGCACAGGTTATTGCAGTGGATATTGCCAAACCTGCCATCCAGATTGCCGCCAAACGTGATCCCTCCATTTGCTGGCTGGTAGCCAGTGCTGCCAAACTGCCGGTTCAGGATGCCAGTATTGACCTGGCCTGCAGTTTTTTTAGTCCCTTGCCTGTAGAGGAAATGCAGCGGATATTAAAAGCAGACGGGCATGTATTGATGGTGACACCTGCGCCAGCACATTTATTTGAAATGCGTGAGGCCCTGTTTGACGAGGTACAGCTGCATGAGCCGGAAAAGTTTATTCAGCATGTGGCTAGCCACTTTGAACTGATACAGCAACAGCAGCTAGAATATCCCTTGCAACTGTCGCAAGTGGCGCTTAAACAATTAGTGGCAATGACACCCTATGCATGGAAAGCCAGGGCTGAACGCCGGCAGCAGCTGGAAAGCCTGCCAGTGTTTAATAGCAAGGCCAGCTTTCAGATTTATCTGTTTAAAAAGATTTGATCTTATTATTCCAAAACAAATCAGCCGGGTGATTACCCGGCTGATTTGTCTGTTTATGGCAGTTTTTAGAAAATATCATGTGGTGGGGTGGCCGCTGGTGCTGCCGGTTTGGCTGGCACATTATTTTTTGGGGCTGCTGGGGTGGTGGCTTCTTCATCCAGGTCCATATCCGGCAAGTCCTCAAACTTGTCCACCACTTCAACTGGCAAGGGTTTTGGTTTGTACAGTGCAGTAGCCATAGGTGGTGCAGTATTGCGCGGTTTACTGGCCAGTTTAGGTGCGTTTATATCTGTACTACTGGCATCGCTACTTTCGTTTTCTTCTTCGTCATCTTTGCTCAGTGTCACCCAGCGACTAGGGGTGTCTTTTAAGGCATCACCCATGTATTTAATCCAGATGGGCAGGGCTGCAACCCCACCATATTCACGGCGGCCTAGGGTTCTTGGCTGGTCAAACCCAACCCAGGTGATGGTAACCAGGTCTGCATTAAAGCCGGCAAACCAGGCGTCCTTGGCATCGTTGGTGGTACCAGTTTTACCGCCCAAGTCATCACGGCCCAGTTTAAGTGCAGCACGGCCAGTACCGTGAATAATCACATCCTTTAAAATATTTGCCATGTCGAAGGCGGCCGTGGCTTTTACAATACGTTCAGCCTGGCGATAGGTTTTAACTGGTGCATTAGGGTCAATGGGCACAACAGGGGTGGCAGGTGCTGGTGCTGCAGTAGCAGCTTCCAGTGTGCCATCCGGGTTTGTGGAAGGCGCTGTCACGGTGGTTTTTAGTTTTTTACCGTCTTTGCCATTAGTTACTTCAACCACGGCATCCTTATTTTCATCCGCAGTATTTTCTGCTGCCTGCTCTACCGGTGGTTTGCCCTGGCAAGGTGCACAGGCGTATAGCGGGTCAGCCTCAAACAGTACCTCACCATCGGGATCGGCTACTTTTTCAATCACATAAGGCTGAATGCGATAGCCACCATTGGCAAAGGCCGCATAACCGGTGGCCATCTGGATAGGCAGTACTTGGGGTGTGCCCAGGGCAATGGTCAGGTTTCTGGGAATGCGTTCTTCGATCAGGCCAAAATGCACCAGGTAGTTACGAGTGCGGTCCAGTCCCACCGATTGTAGTAAACGGATGGACACCAGGTTGCGTGATAAATACAGTGCCTTACGCAGGGTAATCGCGCCCAGATATTTGCCATCAGAGTTTTGTGGATGCCATTTGCCTACACTCAGGGGGCTATCGTTTACCACGCTGTAGGGGTTCATCCCACGTTCCAGCGCCAGGGTATAAATGAAAGGTTTAATGGTGGAACCGGGCTGACGCCAGCCCTGTACTGCACGGTTAAACTTGCTTTGCGCAAAATCATAACCACCTACAATGGCTTCTACCGCGCCATTGTTTGGATTCAGTGAGATCAGCTGTCCCTGTACGGCAGGTATCTGGGTGAGTGCCCAGCTGGTTTTATCTTCATTGGGTTTTAAGCGCACAATATCGTTGACTTGTACCACCTGTTTGGCGCTGCTTGGGTAGTTGCCGATACGGTCTGCACTAAAGTGCTTGCGGGCCCAGGATATGCCATCCCAGTTAACGGTGACGTTTTTGCCATCTTTAAATACGGCCTCAAAGCTTTGCGAGCTCACCTTGGTAACTTTTACCGGCCAGGTATTGGCGTAGGCGTAAAACTCCTGTAGCGGCTTGTCATGCGCTTCTGCACCACGCCAGCCATGACGGCGGTCATAGGCTTCCAGCCCCATGCGTACAGCTTCCTGTGCTGAGGCCTGCCTGCTGCTGCTGACAGTGGTGTACACCTTATAGCCCGAGTTAACCACCTGTGGTCCAAAACGCTTGACCATTTCGGCACGTACCAGTTCTGCCAGATAAGGGAAGCGCTCATCCACCCGGCCACCTAGCTGCATCTTCAGGCGAATGGGTTCCTGTATGGCTGCTTCGTAAGCCTGCGGGGTAATAAAGCCCAGTTGCTGCATGCGGCCTAAAATCCAGTTGCGGCGTTCTAGTGCGCGTGCCGGGTTGGCTACCGGATTGTATTTGGAGGGTGCCTTGGGCAGGCCGGAAATCATGGCCATTTCGGCCAAGGTGAGTTGATCCAGCCGTTTGTTATAATACACCCGTGCTGCTGCCCCAATGCCATAGGCGTTTTTGCCTAAAAAGATCTTGTTCACATACAGGCTAAAAATTTCTTCTTTGGTGAGGGTTTGTTCAATCTTGCGTGCCAGGAAGATTTCGGTCAGCTTACGGCGCAAGGTGCGCTCGGGTGACAGATAGTAGTTTTTGGCCACCTGCATGGTAATGGTCGAACCGCCAGTTTGCGCACCGCCCCCGCCGATACTTTCACTTAAGGCCCGCCCCAGACCTTTAAAGCTGACCCCGTTATGCTCAAAGAAGGAAGAATCTTCCGCCGCCAGGAAAGCCTGAATCATCTGTTTTGGAATTTTTTCGTATTTTACCGGAATGGAAAGCTTTTCCCCGAACTCTGCAATCAGCTCCTGGTCCTTGGTATATACCTGTAAAGGCTGTTCCAAAGGGGCTTCTTTCAAAAGTGTCATATCTGGCAGGCTTGGATAGATATATAAATACATGCCATAAAAGCCCATGGGAATTGCCAGAGCCATCACAATAAAAAATAAAAAAATCGGGTGGATACGGCCTGAACAAGATAGCTTTTTCATAACAAGTGCGTTTTAATACCAAGCAGGGGTCGGAATCATGGATGCAGTATAACGCCTAGTGAACATGAATGTTAGTTTAACTATCGTTATTGAAAATCAGATAGTGAACAAACTTCTATGCTTTAAATAGGCATGTGTTATATTCCGAGTGGGTTAGAACAATAACAGGGAAAAAAACTGTGCTTTCCTTTCAGCGTAAACAGAATAAAAGTCTGGTTGGGGTCGATATCAGTTCAACTTCTGTCAAGTTGCTTGAACTGAGTGTGCGAGACGGGCGATATTGGGTAGAAAGTTATGGACTTCTGCCTTTGCCAGTGCATGCGGTCGTTGAAAAAAATATTGCGGATACTGAAAGTGTTGGCGATACCCTTGAACGATTGGTCAATCTGACAAACCCCAAAAGTAATGGCGCAGCAGCAGCCGTTGCTTCATCAGCAGTTATTACTAAAGTCATCGATATGGATGCAGACATGACCGATGATGAACGAGAAGTTCAGATTCGCATGGACGCAGAACAATACATTCCTTATCCATTAGATGAAGTCAGCCTGGATTTTGAGGTAATGGGCGCTTCGTCCATTCCCAACCGTGTCAGCGTGCTTTTAGTGGCATCCCGTACCGAAAATGTCGATTTGCGTGTTGAGGCACTGGAGTTGGCTGGCTTGGTGCCGCGTGTTATCGAAGTCGAATCCTATGCCATTGAGCGTGCATTCTCCCTGATTGTGGATACCTTGCCGGGTTCTCCAGAGATCGTGGCGATTTTTGATGTTGGTCATACCATGACCACCCTCAGCGTGCTCAAGGATGAAAAAATCATCTATAGCCGCGAGCAGTTGTTTGGTGGCAAGCAGTTAACCGAAGATATTCAGCGCCGCTATGGCTTGTCCTTTGAGGAAGCCGGACGCAGCAAGAAAGAAGGCGATTTGCCGGATGACTATGAACCGGAAGTATTAAGGCCTTTTATTGATTCCATTGTGCAGCAGGCTGCACGGTCCTTACAGTTTTTCTACTCCTCCACACAATATAGCGATGTAAACCATATTTTGCTGGCGGGTGGTAATGCCAATATTCCTGGTTTGGCGCGCTTGCTGCAGGAAAAGTTAGGGCACCGTGTGAGTATTGCAAACCCGTTCCTACAAATGGGTTTTGCGCCTCAGATCAATGCAAATCAAATGGAAAATGATGCCCCATCTTTACTGGTGGCTTGCGGCCTGGCTTTACGGAGTTTTGATTAAATGGCAAAAATAAACTTGCTGCCATGGCGCGAAGCGCTCCGTGAGCAGCGTAAGAAAGAATTTATTAGCATCAATGTTGGCGTGTTTTTACTGGGGCTGGTATTGGTTGCACTGGCGTGGGCTTTCTTTAGCCAGCGCTTAAATGACCAGCAACAGGCTAATCAACTGGTACAGGAAGCCAATAATCAGCTGGATGTACAATTAAAATCACTGGATGGCCTGCAGGATCGCCGCGACCAGATTATTGAACGCATGAAGCTGATTCAGGATCTGCAGGGTAAACGGCCAGTAGTGGTTCGCCTGTTTGATGAATTGGTTAGATTGACGCCTTCCAGCATGTATTTGACCAGTTTTGAGCGTAAGGCTGACCAGTTCACCATTAAAGGCCGTGCTGAAAGCCCGAATACCGTGTCAGAGTTTTTGCGCAACCTAGAAGGTTCTCCCTGGTTTAGGAACGCATTTATGAACTCTTATATAGGTGTTGAACAGTTACAGGCAAATAAGCAAGCTACACCAGTAGGTTCAGTGGTTCCCCGTCCGGAAGATGCGTTTGGTGCGTTTGAAATTACTGTGAATCTGGCAGACGATGCGGACAGTGTTACCGGCCAGCCGCTGGTTGACGGGCAATCAGAGCCAGTACAGCCAGCAACGGGAACAGCTGCTGCGCCGGTAACAGCAGGGGGTGCTAAATGAGTATTGATAACTTTGATGATTCCTTGCTGAGCAAAGGCGATAGCCTGAAAAAGGCCAAGAAAAAGCCGTTTAATTTCCAGGAGTTTGTAAATAGCTTTAACTCCCTGGATCCCCAGAATATGGGGAACTGGCCGCAGGCAGTTAAGGCTACGGTGTACATTTTTGTCTTGCTGGTCACTCTGGCGCTGGCTTATTTTGCCCTGATTAGCCCTTTGCTGGATGATATTAACAATGCACAGTCGCAGCAGGATAGCTTGCTGAATCAGTACCAAGAAAAAGAGTCCAAGCTGCGCAACCTGAAATTGTATCAGGTTCAGGTCGAAGAGATGGAACATACTTTCGGCGAGTTGCTACAGCAGTTGCCTAAAGAAACGGAAATTCCTGGCCTGGTTGAGGATATTAACTTCACGGGTGTGAGCAGTGGTTTACGCTTCAATAATATTAAGGTTGAGCCTGAAATTAAGCAGGAGTTCTTTATTGAGCTGCCAATTTCCATAGAAGCACAGGGTGACTATCATTCCTTCGGCGCTTTTGTAAGTGGCCTGGCTGCATTACCGCGCATTGTTACCCTGCACGATTTTGTGATTGAAGTGTCTCCCCCAGATAAAACCAAGAGCAAGAGTGAGATTCCTGTCCTGACTTTCAAGGTTGCTGCAAAAACTTATCGCTATAATGATCAGCCTGAAGAAGACGAGAATGCAGACAAAAAGGATGCAGACAAACAGGGTGGGGATAAAAGCACCGAGGGAGCCAAATCATGAAATTAAAAGTATTGGTGCTGTTGGTGCTAAGTAGTGCCGGGTTGGTGGCGTGTAGCTCCAGAGTGGATGTGGTGAATGGCAAAATGCAGGAAGTACGCAGCCAGCCACCATTACCCATCCCGCCAGCACCTGTGTTTTTGCCTGTGCCGTCCTTTGGTTATGCTGCCCAGCAATTGAGAAGTCCTTTTCTACCAGACAGCCTTGCAATGGAATTGAAGGTCATGGCCGGTAAGCGGGTACAGCCCGATCTGGCACGACCACCCCAGTTCCTGGAGCAATTCCCGCTGGAATCCCTGATTATGAAAGGTACCCTGAAAAATACCAATGGTGCTTTATATGGCCTGATTCAGGCACCTGAAGGTGGCGTGGTTCGTGTGGAAAAAGGCAACTACATGGGTAAAAACTATGGACGTATTATTGATATCACACAAAGCCAGATTACTGTCATAGAGATTGTTCCAGATGGCCGCGATGGTTTTGTTGAGCGTCCACGCAATTTAGTCATGATCGATACTGGCGCATAATGGAATTTGAGGAAATAAAAATGAGGAACAGCATTAATCCATTTGGTATGGGGGCATCAGCAGTAATGACTACATTTATGCGACAACTTGCGCTGGTCAGTGCGTGTGCAGTAATCACTCAAGGTGCGTTTGCCGCACAAGTCAGCCTGAACCAGGTAATTCCCCTGACCACCAAAAATGGGGATACTGAACTGCGTCTGGTATTTAATGGCGTTCCACCAACGCCGCAGGCGTACCAGATTGAGCAGCCTGCACGTCTGGTTCTGGATTTTCCCAATACTGTGAATGCCTTAAGTAATAGCCAGATTGCTGTTAGCTCTGCTACTACCAAAGATGTAAGTGTTATTGATAATCAGGAGCGTACACGCCTGGTAATCAATCTGGTAGGTGCCGGAAATTACAGCACGCGTCAGGAAGGTAATAGCCTGATCCTGAAAATCAGTCGTGCAGCGGCAGCAGCCAGTGCTACGCCTGCAGCAGTAACTACCCAGGAAAAAGTGAGTGTGGCTGCAGCCTCTGTGGCGGCAAAGTCAGATATCCGCAATATTAATTTCCAGCGTGGTTCGGCGGGCGATGGTCAGGTTGTGGTTGATCTGGCTAATCCGGCCATTCCTGTCGATGTACAGCAGCAGGGTAGTAAAATCCTGGTGCGTTTCCTGGGAACCAAAGTTCCGCAGGAATTGCGTCGCCGTCTGGATGTGAATGATTTTGCCACACCGGTATCCACCATTGATGCTTACAACGAAGGCAATAATGGCGTGATGCTGATTCAGCCGCAAGGTGCCTTTGAATATATGGCATACCAGACGGACAACAAGCTGACTATTAGT
>JASLIR010000098.1 GCA_030152125.1 Alkanindiges sp. | reverse complement strand
TGCTGATCTCCTCAGTTTTTTTATTCCGGAGCTTGTACGCGTGGCCTATGCCGTTAATCCGGCGCAACCAGTACTGCTGGGGCACAGCCTGGGCGGGCATCTTGCAACTTTGTTTGCCCGGCAAAACCCGTTGCTGGTGGTTGGTATTGCTACAGGCAATATTCATTATAAAAACTGGGATTTTAAAGGCCGTGTGAACCTGCTAAAAGCGGTGGCTTTATTCAGGCCATTGATTGCCATGTTTGGCTACCTGCCGGGAGACAAGATTGGCTTTGGCAAAAAAGAAGCAGCCGGTTTGATGAAAGACTGGTGTCAAACGGTGTTGACGGGCCGTTTTGATCACATTCAACCGATAGCAGGAAAATGCGTCAGCAAAAACCTGTTTATTTATATTGAAGGTGATGACTGGGCACCACTATTGTCCACAGAAAAACTGGCTGAACAGTTTGAAGTACCACACGTGATTACCCTGTCGCTTGATGCATCCCTGCAAGGAAACAGGCACAGTATATGGATTAAGTCCCCTGAATCTGTAGTACAGGAAATCAAATACTTTATTCAAAACCAGACGTGATAAAAAGCATGTTAATGAAAGCACCTAAAAAACCGTGTACAGTACAGATGGTATAAACCATTAACATTATAATAAGCGATAGCCCATGCAAAGTACCTTCGCCATACAATCTGCAGATGACCATACAGTACCGCAACCGAGAAAATGGCTGATTATCCTGCTTGGGATATTAAGTCCCATATTGGCTTTTTTGTACATTGGCAAGGGCCGATGGGCACTGGGCTGTTTTGCACTGACGTTGTGCGCTATTTTCTTAATGCCTTTTTATGCAGTTGTTCAGTTTGTTTTGCCAGTTTTTAACCTGATAGCGTTAATTAGTGCCTGTGTGCTGGGTTTTAGAGCACAGCCAGTAACCTGGGGGCGTTTACATACAGTGCTAAAAGTGGCTGTTAGTTTGTGTGTGGCATTGTTGCTGGCGCGGGTGATGTTTTTTAACTTCTATCATGTCCCTTCGGCATCGATGTTACCGACTATTCAGCAGGGTGGTTATCTGATTGCCAAACGATGGGGGCTTGGTTATTTTAACCGTTTTACAGGCCATTCATTTGATTTAAGCCAACTGCAGCGTGGTGAGGTGATTGTATTTGATTATCCAGTCAAACCCTCAGAGACATTTATCAAACGGGTGATTGGTCTGCCGGGAGACCAGATTTCTTTTGATAAAGGTACGTTATTGCTCAATGGTAAGAAACAGATCCTACGCGTGCAGCCGCAATCCAGCCCATACATTGCCTATTACGATGAGCAGATTGGTAGTCAGCCTTATACGATTGTGCGCATGCTGGATCAGGATTTTTCTGCCAATTATCAGTTTATAAAAAACTGTCCAGTAATCAATAAATTAAACGTATGCACCGTGCCTGCCGGGCAGGTCTTTGTGCTGGGTGATAACCGAGACCAGAGTGCCGACAGCCGCTTTTGGGGCTATGTCCCTGCACAAAATATCATTGGCCGGGTGATCTGGGTGCATAATCCTTAAACGCTTATCACCAGCAGTGATTCTGTTATCAGTAAAATCGCTAATAATTATGCAAAAAAAGTGTTTTATAGATGAAGCAAAGCTGGGTATCCTTCGCACCTATTATGATGAAATCTAGCTATCCGCCATGTATTTATACACCGACCTTGATCAACAACTGATTGACGAGCGTGTTGCGCAGTTTCGCGACCAGACCCAGCGTTACCTTGACGGTAAATTAACCGACGACGAATACCGCCCTTTACGTTTGCAAAATGGCCTGTATGTACAGCGTTATGCGCCCATGCTGCGTATTGCCGTGCCTTATGGCTTGCTAAGCAGCAGGCAGTTGCGCAAAGTGGCACAGATTGCCCGCGAGTATGACCGTGGTTATGCGCATATTTCTACCCGTCAAAACATTCAGTTGAACTGGCCGGAACTGACTGACGTGCCGGATATTCTGGCGGAGCTGGCTACTGTACAGATGCATGCCATCCAGACCAGTGGGAACTGTATCCGTAATACCACTACTGACCAGTTTGCTGGTGTGGTAGCCGGGGAGATTACTGACCCGCGCCCAACCTGTGAGCTGATTCGCCAGTGGAGTACCTTCCATCCGGAATTTGCCTTCCTGCCGCGCAAGTTCAAGATTGCGGTGTCTGCACTTGCAGAAGTAGACCGCGCTGCCACTGCGTTCCATGATATTGGCGTGTATATTGTTAAAAACGAAGCAGGTGAGATTGGCTACCGTATTATGGTGGGTGGCGGCTTGGGCCGTACCCCGATTATTGGCAGTGTGATCCGTGAGTATCTGCCGCGTGAAGACCTGATTGGTTATCTGGAAGCGGTGCTGCGTGTATATAACCTGCATGGCCGCCGTGATAACAAATACAAGGCACGTATCAAGATTCTGGTAAAAGCTTTAACGCCTGCGGTATTTGCTGAAAAAGTAGAAGCCGAATTTGCCATCATTGCCGACTCGCACCGTGCAGAGCCAGCAATACTGGAAAAGCTGGATCAGGTATTCAAGCCGTTTGATTACCAGCAGTTAGAAGATGTAGATTTAAGCCAGCAGTTTGCACAAAATACCCAGTTTGCCAACTGGTATCGCCACAATACCTATGCGCACAAAGTGCCGGGTTATCGCATTGTCACCATTTCGCTAAAGCGTGCCGGTGTGGCGCCGGGTGACCTGACCAGTGAAGAACTGGAGATGATTGCGGATTTAGCTGATAAATATACCTTTGGTGAGTTGCGCAGTACCCACGAGCAAAACCTGGTGCTGACTGACATGCCGCAAAAAGATTTATTTGCGTTATGGCAGGTGCTGGACAAGCACAATATGGCGCGTGCACACATTGGCTTTATCACCGATATCGTATGCTGCCCAGGCGGTGATTTCTGCTCGCTGGCTAATGCCAAGTCCATTCCAATTTCTGAAGCCATCAGTCGCCGTTTTGATGACCTGGACAAGGTGTATGACCTTGGCCCAATCGACCTGAATATTTCCGGCTGTATGAATGCCTGTGGTCACCATCACGTAGGCCATATTGGTATTCTGGGTGTGGACAAAAAAGGCGATGAGTTCTACCAGGTATCATTGGGTGGTAACAGCGACCATGATGCCAGTATTGGCGATATTCTGGGGCCATCGTTTGGTGCCGATGACATGGCTGATATTGTAGAAGAAATTTTGAATACCTATCTTGATTTGCGTGAAGAGGATGAGCGTTTCCTCGATACCTATCGCCGTATTGGTATTAAACCATTCAAGGAGCGCGTATATGCCAAGTAATAGCCCGGAAAAAGCGCTGGTTCTGTATAAGGATGGCAGCATTGCGGACAACCAGTACCAGCTGATTGCAGAAGATGGCGTATTGCCAGCGGGTGATGTATTGCTGAAAACATCCGAGCTGGATCGCCTGGCGGACGTACAGGGCAAAAAAGCGCTGTTGATTACTGTGAATGATTCGCCGGAAGTGGAGCATTTCCCGCTGGATCAACTGGACACGATTGCCATTGAATTTGCCGGTTTTGCTGATGGCCGCGGTTATTCCTTTGCTGCCTTGCTGCGCCGTCAGGGTTTTAAAGGCGAGCTGCGTGCGGTGGGTGATGTGTTTAAGGATGTATTGAACTACCTGAAGCGCTGTGGTTTTGACTCCTTTGTACTAAAAGAAGGCAAGGATGTACAGGAAGCTGCTGCCGGTTTGCAGGACTTTAAGGTGCCTTACCAGTCTTCCGTGGCAGTTGAAAACGCCAGCTACCAGGGCGGTAATAACGCTTAAGCGTTTGTGTTAATAGAAGAGCAGCCTAACAAGGCTGCTTTTTTATTATCTGTAGCTACCTGCATCCAAATATCAAATTAAGTTAATACATAGTGCTGCTGTTGGATCGTTGCGCCTCGTACTGCAAGCAAAATGTTGCCTTGCTCTTGCTCCGATTTTTAAGGGGGTTTGGGGCAACGCTCCCAAACCCCCTATCAAGTTTTCGGACGCCATAGGCGTCCGAAAATCTGGCTTTTGATGGTATGAAAAATGTCGTTGTCATTGATCACAAGATCAATGACATAAAATTGCCTTCACAAGCGAAGGTGATTTTTGCGCGGGTGGTGTCTATTAATTTTTTTGGGGTGAAATGGTATTTACTGACAAGTCAAGGTCATTGTATCTACCTCACAAAAAAGCTATATCTGGGCAAGCTATTAAAACAGGTGATCAACTTGAGTCAGTTACTTGCAATACCACTACTACCGGTCCTTTTAGGGCAGGGCATGTATGTACGCCGCACCGTTCCACGCTTGCCGGAACCGGAAGGCATACGCCATGGCGTGAGCGGACAAGGGCAGCCTTTAAGGTTACTGGTACTGGGCGATTCTGCGGCAGCCGGGGTAGGCGTGGCAACACAGGCAGAAGCCCTCACTGGCCAGTTACTGGCACAGCTTTCTGACCGCTATGAAGTACAGTGGCGTTTGCTGGCAACCACCGGACATACACTGGCTCAGGTGCTGAATGATTTAAACCAGCTGGAAGAACAAACCTTTGATGTGGTGGTGTTGTCGGTAGGTGTGAATGACGCTACTGCTGGAACTTCTGTGCGTAAATGGCAGCAACAGTATCAAACCCTGCTAACCCAGCTTGAGCAGCGCTTTGCTAGCCAGTTAATCTTGTGCTCCAGCGTACCACCTATGCATTTATTTAGCGCCCTGCCGCAACCACTACGCTGGTTTATGGGGCAGCAGGCCAAACAGCTAAATACAGCCCTGCAGCAGTTACTGATGGGGCAGCAAAAGGCAGTATTTATGCCGATTGAGTTTGAAGTGAGTCCTGCTTATCTGGCGGCTGATGGTTTTCACCCCAGCCATCTGGCTTATAACGTATGGGCACAGCAGCTGGTAGCACGTGTTCATGGCAGTGGCTTATTTGCTAATCATTAATCTGATTAAAGCATGAAACATCCATATACAGTTTTAGTGTTTAATCAGGGCAAAAAATAATTATTATAGTGATCGTTACAATAATTATTGAGCTACTGATATGACTAAAACTTTGCTAAAAAACATACTGGTGCTTGCGCTGGCAGCCTGTCCATTGGCGTTAAAGGCGGCAGAGCAACCCGCTGCACCAGTTGCTTTGGAACAGCAGGTACCCGGCTATTACCGCTTGAATGTGGGCGATTTTCAGGTAACGGCACTGTATGACGGCTATGTCAATCTGCCGGCTTCGGTATTTAAGGGTGCGTCCAGCAAAACCATTACTGACTTGCTGCACCAGCGCTTTGTGGATGATAAAAATGGCATTCAAACCGCAGTAAATGCCTATCTGGTGAATACCGGCAAGCAACTGATTCTGGTGGATAGTGGCGCGGCGAAGTGCTTTGGGGATCGTGCCAATATTGGTTCCATTCAGGATAACCTGGCAGCAGCGGGCTATAAGCCCGAACAGGTAAATGCAGTGTTGCTAACCCATTTACACCCGGATCACGCCTG
>JASLIR010000086.1 GCA_030152125.1 Alkanindiges sp. | reverse complement strand
GCATCTACCGTGGCAGCAATATTGGCATTAGGCTGGCGGCGCACCCGCACCACCACAGCCGGTTCATTATTGTGAAACCCGGCTGAATAACGGTTTTCCACCGAATCCCCAACCTCGGCTACATCCTTTAAACGGATAATGCTGCCGGGAGTTTCCTGCACAATCACATTGCTAAAATCAGCTGCTGTTTGTAGGCCTGCATTTAAATTAATTTGCCAGCGATAAGCCGCCTGTTCCACCACACCCAAAGGCCGGATGCTATTACTGCTCACAATGGCCTGGCGCACCTGCTCCAGTGATACGCCCTGATGCGCCAAAGCCTGCGGGTTAGTGGTCACCCGGATGGCTGGCATGGAAGCACCGCCTACATCTACCGTACCCACGCCTTCAATTTGCGAAATACGCTGGCTGAGCAGGTTGGAAGCAGCATCGTATAGCTGACTGGCGGATAAGTTTTTTGAACTTAAGGCCATAATCATGATGGGTGCCTGACTGGGATTCACCTTGCGGTAAGACGGTGGTTCCGGCATACCAGCTGGCAGTTGCGCACTGGCAGCATTAATGGCGGCCTGCACTTCGCGTGCTGCATCATTAATGTCACGGTCCAGCTCAAAATTCAGCTCAATCTGGCTGGAACCCTGGGAACTGGAGGAGTTAATCGCCTTCACCCCGGAAATACCATTCATGGCACGTTCCAGCGGCGTGGCAACCGTGGCTGACATACTTTCCGGGCTGGCACCCGGCAAGTTGGCATTTACCACAATGGTAGGAATATCCACCGCTGGCAAAGGTGCTATGGGGGTAAGGCGGTAGGCCAGTATACCCAGCAGCAGCAAGGCCACTGCCATTAAAAAGCTGCCTACCGGCCGCCGGATAAAGGTTTCGGCAATATTCATAGCGATACCCCATCCGGGTTATCGCTATTATTTTGCGAGCTAGCGTCTTGTGCGTTTTTTGCGCCACCACGCTGACGCAAACGGTCAAAGTACAGATACACCACTGGCGTCGTAAACAGGGTTAACACCTGGCTGACCAGCAGGCCACCCACCATCACCAAGCCCAGCGGCTGGCGCATTTCCGCACCGGAACCAGTGGCCAGCATTAGCGGGATAGCACCAAACAGCGCAGCCATGGTGGTCATTAAAATTGGCCGGAAACGCAATAACGCAGCGCGGTAAATCGCATCACGCGGGCTCATGCCCAGGTTGCGCTCTGCATCCAGCGCAAAGTCCACCATCATAATGCCGTTTTTCTTGACCAGGCCAATCAGCAAAATCACCCCGATCACCGCAATCAAGTCCAGCGGCTGCTGCATCAGGATTAAAGCCAAAAATGCTCCCACTGCGGCAGAAGGCAATGTGGACAGAATTGTCACCGGATGAATAAAGCTTTCGTACAAAATACCCAGCACGATATACATGGTGACAATGGCAGCCAGAATCAGCCATAAGGTATTGCTTAAGGACGCCTGAAACGCTGCCGCTGCACCCTGATAATGATGCTCAATATCCGCAGGCAAGCCAAACGCAGCCGTGGCTTTATCGATAGCCTTGATGGCCTCACCCAGTGATGCACCTTGTGCCAGATTAAAAGACACCGTAACTGCCGGGAACTGCCCCTGATGTGCGATCAGCAAACTGGCCGGACGCTGGCTTACCGTTGCCAGGGCAGACAGTAATACCGGCTGGCCATCCTGGGCACGCACATAAGTGGAATTGAGTGCATCCAGCCCCTGTGCATATTGTGGGTCAACCTCCAGTATCACGCGGTACTGGTTGGCCTGGGTAAACAGGGTGGTGACCTGCCGCTGGGCAAAGGCACTTTGCAGGGCATTGGTCACGTCACCCACATTCACGCCCAGTCGGGCTGCCGCATCACGGTTAATGTCGATATAAGCCTGCAAGCCCTGAGTCTGGATATCACTGGTAATGTCTGAGAGTTCGGGTAACTCCCGCAACGTGTCCAGCCATTGCGGCACCCATTCCGACAGGGTTTCCAGCTGTGGGGCGGACAAGGTCATCTGGTACTGGGTACGGCTGATGCGGTCTTCAATATTGATTTCCTGTACCGGCTGCACCCAGCCCTTAATACCTTGTACCTGCTGCATGTCCTGCTTTAAGCGGGCAATAACCTCCGCTGCACTATCGCGTTCGGCATGCGGCTTTAAATTCACCAGAATCCGCCCACTGTTTAAGGTCGGGTTATTGGCATCCACCCCAATAAATGATGACAGGCTGGCCACAGCAGGGTCTTTTAAAATTTGGGCTGAAAGCGCCTGTTGCCGTTCGCTCATGGCACTAAAGGAAATACTTTGCGGTGCTTCGGTGACTACCTGAATCACCCCGCTGTCCTGTACCGGAAAAAAGCCCTTGGGCACTATCCAGTAAAGTACCCCGGTCAATACTACTGTAGACAGCATCACCAGCATGGTCATTTTCTGGTGTTGCAGCACCCAGCTTAACGCCCGACCGTACCATGCAATGACTTTAGACAGAAAATCATGTTGCGCGTGCCCCGCATCCAGTGGTTTCTTTAACATATAGGCGCTCATCATTGGTGTCAGTACCAGTGATACCAGCAATGAAATGGCAATCGCCGCCGCCAGTGTTAAAGCAAACTCGTGGAACAAACGCCCGACCACATCACCCATAAATAGTAAGGGAATAAGCACTGCAATTAGTGAAATAGTCAGCGATAACAGGGTAAAGCCAATTTCCTTAGCGCCTTTTAATGCTGCATTTAAGGCAGATTCCCCTTGCTCACGATGCCGGGCAATGTTTTCCAGCATCACAATGGCATCATCCACCACAAAACCGGCAGCAATGGTTAAGGCCATTAAACTTAAGTTATTGACTGAAAAACCCAGCCAGTACATCACGGCAAAGGTGCCAATTAATGATAGCGGCACCGCTACGCTGGGAATGATGGTGGCCGGAATATTACGCAGGAACAGGAAGGTCACCATAATCACCAGCGCAACCGCAAACACCAGTTCCTTTTGCACATCACGCACCGAGGCACGGATGCTTTCGGTACGGTCTGTCAGCACCTGTACCTTAATGGCAGCAGGCAGGTTGGCGGTTAATGCTGGTAATAGCTGCTTCACATCATCCGCCACGGCAATCACATTGGCATTTGGCTGGCGCTGTATATTCAGCAACACCGCGGACTGACTGTTGGCCCATGCAGCCAGAAAACGGTCTTCCGCACCCTCCTTAATAGTCGCAACATCCTGCAAGCGTACCGGCACCCCATTGCGCCATGCCACTATCAGGTTCTGATATTCAGGCACTGAACGAATCTGGTCGTTGGCATCCAGCATGGTAGTACGGTAAGGCCCGTCAAAACTGCCTTTGGGCTGGTTTACATTGGCGGCATCAATGGCCTGCTGCACATCATTACTGCTCAGGTTATATGCAGCCAGTGCATTGGGGTTCATTTGCACGCGAATGGCAGGGCGCTGTCCGCCTGCCAGGCTGATCATACCCACACCGGATACCTGCGACAGCTTTTGTGCCAGGCGGGTATCCACCATGTCATAAATTTGCGGCAGCGATAGCGTATCAGAGCTAAATGCCAACGTTAAAATGGGCGTATCTGCCGGGTTAACCTTGCGGTATACCGGGGGTACCGGCAAATCATCCGGCAATAAAGGCCGCGCGGTAGACAGCGCCGCCTGTACCTCTTGCTCCGCCACCCCCAGGTTAATCGCCAGGCCAAACTGCATGGTAATCACCGATGCACCCGAGGAGGAACTGGAAGATAGCTGCTTGAGGCCGGATATCTTGCCCAGTTCACGCTCCAGCGGTGAAGTAATGGTTCTGGCTACCACATCCGGGCTGGCACCCGGCTGAAAACTGTAGACCTGAATAATCGGATAATCCACCTGCGGCAGCGCTGCAACCGGAAGCAGCCGCCATGCCATCAGACCACCTATCAGCAAGGCTATCATCAGCAAGGTAGTCGCAATTGGGCGTAAAATGAATGGCTTGGAAATATTCATGGAAGGGCTCAATGCTGCGCTGGTGTGGGGCTATCTTTTCCTGTAGCGGGCTTGCTGGTGGACTGGTTTACCACCCGCACATCCCGCCCTTCAAACAAACGGTCAATACCCTCCAGCACCACTGGCTCCCCTGCTTTTAAGCCTTCCACAATCTGGGTCTGGCCATTGGCAGTAACACCCAGCTTCAGCATTTTTACCACGGCCTTGCCATCCTGTACCGAATACACATAGGTTCCCTTGGCACCATACTGTACGGCATCCATGGGAATGGTAATGGCCTGATCAATCGTGCTGACAAACAGCTGCGCATTGACAAACTGGTTGGGAAACAGCACATCATTGTTATTATCAAATACTGCCTTTAGTTTCAGGGTGCCGGTACTTACGTCAATCTGGTTATCCAGCGTATCCAGATAGCCGGTAGCCAGCTGCTGCTTTTCTGCCCTGTCCCATACTTTTACTACCAGCTTTTTATTGTGCTGATAAGCCTGACGCACCGCCATCACCTGATTTTCAGGAATAGAAAATTGCACGCTAATCGGCTGGGTCTGGGTAATGGTCACCAGTCCATTTGTATCGGCTGCATTAATCAGGTTGCCTGCATCCACACGGCGCAAGCCCAACCGCCCACTAATTGGCGCTACAATTCGGGTGTAGGACTGTTGCAGGCTGGCATCATTTACCTTGGCCTGATCCGCCTTGATGCTGCCACGCAGCTGGTTAACCA
>JASLIR010000035.1 GCA_030152125.1 Alkanindiges sp. | reverse complement strand
GTGGATGTATACAGTAACTGGTCGCAGGGCTTTGTGCCGCCAGAGGCCAGCACCCTGTACGGGGCGAATCTGGTTACACCCAGCCTGACAGAATCTACCTTTGACAACATTGATGCCGGTATTCGTTTTAGCCTGTTTGACCGCCGTTTTGATGGTGAGCTGACCGTGTACCGTCTGGATGGGGAAGACGAGGTGATTAGCTATACCAAGCCGGACAATACTCGCGAATCGCGCAATTCCGGTAAAACGCGGCATGAAGGGGTTGAACTGGGTGGGCGCTGGAAGATCACCGACCTGTTTGAGCAAAGCCTGAAATTGTCCGGCAGTATTGCACGACATGAGTACCAGCAGTATCAGCCTTCCAGCACGGTGGATTACAGTGGTAACGACATGCCAAGTTCACCCAGGGCCTTTGGCACGCTTGAATACCAGATTAAGCCACTGCCTGAATTGTTGCTGTCTGTGGAAGGTGTTTATGTGGGCAGCTACTGGATTAACGATGCCAATACATCCAAATATAATGGTCACACCCTGTTAAACCTGCGCGCCAACTACAAGCGTGATGCTTATGAGGTATATGGTCAGGTGCTGAACGTGGCAGACGTACACTATGCCGATAGTGCATCGTTTAGCAACAACATGGCCAGTTATACACCGGGTGCGCCGCGTACTTTCCTGCTGGGCTTACGTTACCACTTTGGGGAATAAGCCATGCGTGCCACCTGGTTAAAACGCCTGCTTGGCCTGCACCGCATACTGGGCTTAAGCCTTGGTGTGCTGGTGCTACTGTGGACTCTGACCGGGGTATTGCACCCGATTATGAGTGCCACCCAGCCGCAACCCGCCAAGCGTATGCCACCACCACAGCAACTGGATTTGCGCAACGCCAAAGCCCTGCCGGATGTACTGCAACAGCAGTGCATTGAGCGGCTGACACAGGTACAGGCCATCCAGCTAAGCCCGCAGCTGGTGGCGTACCGTATCCAGTTACCGGGGCAGGCTATTGCCCGCTATGTTGATGTACAGACCGGCCGTAAGATTAGCCAGGGCGAGCGTATGGATGCCGAGCAGCTGGCCTTGTGGTATAGCGGCAAGCAGGCAGGGGAGATTAGCAGCAGTCAGGTGATTACGGCGTTTAGTGATGACTACCCCAGCGTCAATCGTTTGCTGCCAGTGTGGCAGGTGCAGTTTAGTGATGGCTTGCGGGCCTATGTAGACCCGTCACAGTCCCGCCTGGCCACGCTATCCAATGACCGCAAGATGTGGATGGCACGTATTTTCCGCTTGGGGCATACCTGGACCTGGGGGCAAACCCCGTGGCCGGGCCAGCACCTGTTGATGAAGCTGGCGCTTTCTGGCTGTCTTGTACTGCTGGTACTGGGCGTAATGCTGTTTGCCAATATCCGTAACCGCGATAACCAGCGTCTGAAAAACCAGCCTGCACGGCGTTTTCACCGTGCGCTGGGTATGGGCTTAAGTGTGTTTATCCTGCTGTGGCTGTTTAGCGGGCTGTACCACATTTGGCATAAGGATAAAAAGCTGGAATTTGCTGTTGCGGTATTTAACAGCGATGACCTGAGCAGGCAGGCATGGCAGGCGGCAGTGGCAAAGCCAGTACAGCGGATTAGCCTTGCGCCATTGCAGCGTAGTGGCCGTAGTGCTAAAGGGGTATGGCTGGTGCAGCCCATAAGTGGCTCTGATATGGGCAATGTCATGCAGGGTAGTATGACCGCCAAAAGCGAACATGCCGAACACCAGCATAAAGGTGCCCATGCCGGTAAAGACAAAGTGCCGGATATGCGCCTGATAGATGCCACGACGGCGGAAAAAGTACAGCCATTTGACCAGGCCCGGCGCTTAACTGCCTTTTACACTGGTGTGTCACTGCAACAGCTTGGTCAGGTAAGCTGGGTAACCAGCTTTGGCGGTGAGTATGGTTTTATCAACAAACGCTTGCCGGTGTTAAAGGTGGAAACCTTGCAGGCGGATGGCCTGCGCCTATACATTGAGCCTGCCAGCGGACTAATTGCTGTACAGGTGAATAATGATGATGCGCTGGAAGGCTTTAGCTTTGCCTACCTGCACAAGTGGACATGGCTGCCAGTACCCAAAGGCGTGCGTGATACCTTAATGGCTACTACTGCCGGGCTGGTGGCATTGCTGGTGCTGCTGGGCTTTAGTGTATGGTGGCAAAAGCGCTCGCGCAGTGAGTATCAGCTGTTTAAGTTTAAGCAGTAAGGGAAGGAGCGCGGAGGCGCTCTTTTTGCATACATGCCTCAGTGCGATGAGTAGATTAAACGGAGGATTGATTTTAATGGAAATAATTAATTACATAGCTTGAATAAAGAAGGAGAATAGGGCATAACTTATATCATGGATTAAAAATATAACTGGATTTTAAAAGAGATAGTAAATGATACCTGCATGGAATATGGCTGGTGTGATTCCACCAATTCGGCCCAATCAGCCGGGAAGTAGCAACGATAGATCACCTTATGCTACCAATATGCAGGAGGTCATAGAGACTTATGCTTTCAGCGTGGAAAGAGTTCGTATATTGGAAGGTCTAATTAATTATCGACAAGCGATCTATAGCTCAGGAGTTTCTTATGGTTTCCAATGGTTAAATGGAAGTTTTATGCAAGCTAAAGAGATTATTCTCGGGATGCCACCAAGTGATATAGATGTAGTTACTTTTTTTAAATTGCCAATTAATGATACACAAATTACTTTTTTTACAAAAAATCCAGATCTATTTAACTCCTTTAAAATGAAGGAAAAATTTCTCGTAGATGCAT
>JASLIR010000030.1 GCA_030152125.1 Alkanindiges sp. | reverse complement strand
CTTTAAAGCCATGTAGCTCATGGCAGTTCATAATAACGGCTAGCTATTCAGCATAATCGCCATAGACGGCATCACTGGCGGGCTGCGCTTCTGGCAGAGTTTCATCACTGGAGCCTATAAATACATCATAAGGTGAGCCTTCAAGGGTTTCAATGTTGCTGTTTTCCAGTAAGGCATTCCGCGCATCGCCTGGTGCAACATCCACTGTGGCCTGCTGGGCCTGTTCAATAAAAGCCTTGGTGGCCTGCGCAACCAGTGCATCACCTTCGGCAGAAAACATGGCATATTTTTGTGGAAACGCTGTATCCAGCGCATTATCCCACACAAAATAATAGTTAAGGGTGAGACGCAAACGTTCGCGCACGTCGGTATCGGTCAACTCATCATGTGTTTCTGCAATACGTTGCAGTTCATTTAAGTAATCTGTGTAGATAGAATCAAAATCCATATCCTCTAACTCCTGTTTAAGTGGTGATTCCAAATAGTTATATACATTTATTTTGTTTCAAACAGATATTGCATATGAATATCTTCCGGCTCCAGCGCAAACAGGGTTTGGTCAGGCTCTATTATTAACTGGCAGCCTAAACCCAGATAAAAATTAATGGTATTTTCTGTAGGAGTTGCCGAAATATACAGCCCCCTTGCCCCACGCTTTGCTGCTTCCTGGCAAGCTAAATCAAACAAACGCTGACCTAAGCCCTGACCACGGCAATGATGACTGACATGTAAAAACTTTAATTGCAGCAGGTTGTTATCTTTTCCAATAAAAACCGAATCCACCACCACCACCACAGCAAGCATTTTTTCTTGCTCAAAAAAGGCATAAAACCAGCCGCCGCGGTCATAACAGGCAATTAAAATGGGCGTGTATTGTTCAGGCTCACCTTCAGGCCAGCCACTCACCTGCTCAAACCCGGCTTTAAGCACTAAAAGGCCATTTTCTACATGATAAAAGGCATGAATGGTCTCAGAACGGTCTATCGTCCATACCTGCGATATTTCATGCCTTAATACTGGCCTTAATAAAAGCGGCCCATTTGCCTCATTCATAACAAATACGCTTTAAGGCTAGACTGTAGAAGCCAGTTTGGCTTGTAAAGCAGGCGGTAAAAACTGCAAAATAAAAACACGGCTGCGATGCCAAAAAACCGACAAGGTTAATAAGGCAGATGCCACAATAAAGGCAGCAACCGCAAAACCCAGCTCCACCACTCCGGATTGTTTAAACAACTCAGCAAAGGCATACAGCACATAGACCAGCGCTGACACCATCAGCGCCCGGCGATCTATACACAATGAAACCAGGGCGATTAGCACATACAATAGAATAACAACCAGTGCCTGCCACCATGCATCCCCCTGAGCGCCAGAAAAGTCAAGTAACGCAAATACCGGATGTACCAGTAAAGGCGCAGCCAGTAAATGCAGCCAGAAGGCAACATCAGTACGGCGGGTCTGACGCTTGGGGTCGCGTATATCCCACCACATGGCGTAGGCAAATACGGCAACACCTAATAGAAAGAACAATGCAAGGGAAGTCCCTGCCGAAAGATAAGGGCCCAATAGAGACAGTAAAAAAGCAATAAGTGTTGCTACGCCACCAGCTACCGCAACTGGTACCCGGAAACGGTACCAGTGCAAACTGGCCGCAATGACAGCAATGGCAGCACCAATCATAGTACCCCCATGCTCTAATGCCATAAAGGTGGCACCACCACCTTGCACTGCCTGGGTGGCTCCCGAAGAAACCAGTGATAACAATTCAACATAAATAACGCTCGCAGTCACCCCACTTGCGGCCGTGAATGCAACAAACAGAACAATCGCCGGCAAGGCCATTTGCTTTCTACGTATAAAAATCTCACTCAGAAACCATGCAATCACAGCAACCAATGGGCCACCAAATAAAGTACCGCCAATCCAGCCAGCAGCAATCATCAGTAATACACAGGCAATCACCACGAATACATCGTTAAACCCTGTTAACAGGCGAAAGGACTCCTCATCTGCCTGTGAAACCTGCTTTTTATCAGCAACAAAAGCTTTAAAAGCCCGTACTCTATCCTCAGTCAGTACACCGTGCTGCACGGCATCCTGTAAATCCTGCTCGCTATACATATTAATAACCTTTTTATAGCCTTAAATTTTATTGTGATTTTCTTGCCCGTGGATGCGCACTGTCATAAACCTTGGCCAGGTGCTCAAAATCCAGATGGGTATAAATTTGTGTGGTACTGATATCCGCGTGTCCCAGCAATTCCTGCACCGCGCGTAAATCACCGCTGGCACCCAGCATATGTGAGGCAAAACAGTGGCGCAATAAATGCGGATGTAAATGCTGGCTTACCCCGGCACGGCTGGCCTGTAAGCTGACGCGACGCTCAATCTGCCGAGTGCTTAAAGCAGTACCCAGGCGCTCACTGATAAATAAGGCACTTTCATTGGCAGCAAGCCATTGATTACGCAACAACAGCCACTCCTGTATGGCCTGTACTGCCTTGCTACCCACCGGTAACACCCGGGTTTTATTGCCCTTACCAACTACCGTAACCAAAGCACGGCCCAAGTCCAGTTGTTTTAAAGTAAGCCTGGACAACTCCGACAAACGCAAGCCGCTGCTGTAAAACAGCTCCAGCATGGCTTTATCCCGGCACCACAAACACGCATCCTGCTCATCTGCTGGCGTTGCCTGATCCAGTATCTGCTGCATCACTTCCGGGTCAAACGTTACCGGTAATGGCCTTTTAGGATGCTGGATACTAAAATCCTGCACCGGATTGTGTTTCAGTACTTCGCCATCCACCAGCCACTGCATAAAACTGCGAATAGATGACAGTTCACGCTGCAAACTGCTCGGAGACAAACGGGCCAACTCAATGCGCTGCGCAGAAAACTGGCGCAGCAAGCGGTGATCAAGAACCTCCAGTCCAGCTTGCTGTGCGATCAGAAAATCAAGGAACTGACGCACATCACGCTGATAGGCCTTTAAGGTGTGCAGCGACTTGTTTAGGGCTGCCTGACTGGCAATCCATTGTGATAATAAGCTATGAGGATCTTGCTGCATGCCAAATCACTGATCAATCAATACCATGAAGAATATACTAAAGCTAATCCGATTCCTGCCAACAAGCAATAAAAAAGCTGTATGGCTTTGGCAATACAGCTTTTTCAAACAATAGCCTTTTAAACTATAATTTTTTACTTAAACGCTTGCTTGTTGCTGGGCAGCAGCCACTTGTGATGCAGGCAGGTAATCTGCCAGATTAATGCTGGCTTCAAATGAGGTCGCTGTTGGACCTGTCATCCACACCACATCGTCTGGCCACCATTGTATCTGCAATGGCCCGCCAGCTAGGTACACCCGCACATCATTATCTAGCAGGCCACGGCGAATACCGCTCACCACTGCTGCACAGGCACCAGTACCACAAGCCAGAGTTTCGCCCACGCCACGCTCAAACACGCGCAGGCGGATTTCCTTACGGTTCATCACCTGCATAAAGCCCACATTCACCCGTTCTGGAAAACGCGGATGCGACTCCAGTGCTGGCCCCAGTTGCGCCACGTCAGCCGTCATCACATTATCCACCAGTATAACAGCATGCGGATTCCCCATATTTACCACATCCAGCTCAACGGTCTGATCCAGCACGTCTACCATATAGGTTGGCTGTGGCTGTTCGGCTACAAATGGAATCTGTTCAGGCTCTACACGCGCCAGGCCCATATTTACCCGCACCCAGCCTTCGCGGTTAATTTCCAGCTCAATCACACCACTGGCCGTTTCTACCCGCAAGTGGTTTTTACGGGTTAAATGGCGCTCGTGCACAAAGCGGGCAAAACAGCGCGCACCATTGCCACACTGCTGTACTTCGGAACCATCGGCATTAAAAATACGGTATTTAAAATCAACATCCGGGGTTTCAGG
>JASLIR010000458.1 GCA_030152125.1 Alkanindiges sp. | reverse complement strand
TGGTTATTTTCACGCTGGGTTTCTGTAGCAAACCAGATAATTAAAATAATGAAACCAATGAATGGAATTAAACAAATCAGATACCACCAGCCTGAGCGACCAATATCGTGTAGGCGTCTCACCCCTACGGCCAGACTTGGTACTAAGGTTGCCAGAGCAAGCAGGATATATAGTAAAGGGTCAGTACCCAGGATACGGTCAACAACAGATACTACAATATAGGCAATAATAGACGCCAACGTATAAAACCAGTACTCTTTGCGGCGTGCACGCCCGCTAAAGTTGGCGTAATTTTTCAGGACTTTGACAGTCCAGTCTATGATGGTAAATTGTTCTTCCGACTTATTTTGATCAGAGATTTTATCCAGTTGATCAGTCAGGCTGGAAATAGGGTTAGACTGTTGCAATGCCCGGTAAACTTGCACCGCATTGCCAGCACCGTCACTGACAAAGTCTACATGGTCGCCCCGGACAGGTGCCTTGGCGTCACGCCATTCCGAGCCGGAAAAATTATAGCGGGTATGGTCTTCACCTAAAATAATGCCGCTGTTAGTTTGGATTGAGAAATCCAGTATTTGACCTTTCATTTCACTGTTCCCTTAAAAATTAACCAGATAAATATGTGCTGATCTATAAGTACAAAAAACAGGCAAATCCGCAACCTGCTAGCCTGACAGTGTCAGCATCCGGTTTTTAACTTTTGATGATAAAAAATAATAATTTCAAGGGCTTTACAATAAAATACCCGCAACCCTTTCCATAGCTTAATTAATATAAAAACAGGCTAATAGCAATAAAGGTTGTAAATTTAATACGCAGTGAGTGGGCTGGTTGACAATTCATATGCGAGGCGTATACGAAACATCAACAAGCCGGATGTTCTTTTTAATAATAAGGCTGTGGTTGGTCTGCTAAGGGGTATTTACCAATTTACCCTGCTTATGTAACTGGCAGGCATATAACGCCCCGGAAATGGCACCGTAACTGGGTGCCAGTGTCCAGCCCAGCACTGGAATCTGAAACAGCAGTACAAAAGGAACACCGTTGCTTACCGTATGCGGGAGTAAACGGATGCAGCGCCAGAAGCTGCTGACAATGCCGCAATTGGCACGTTCAAACACCGGGTCAAAAAAGCCCCAGGCAGCAAAAAATGCCTGCAGGATAATGCCCAGTATCAGCGCAATAATAGCGCCGGCAATGGGAATAAAGCCCAGTAATAACAGTAACAGGCTGGTGAACAGGCTAAGTAGCAATACAAACAGCGTCATCCATGTGGCGCGTAACATACTCAAAAATAGTTCTTTAATGCTTTGTGATTGCTCGCCTAGTTGCTCGCTAATGACCGCATCCGCCAGCAGGGCATTCATTGGAATACATAACAGCATAATCACGTTTTTAAGCAGGATATAGCCAATAAACAGTGCGGCAACCAGAATGAACGGCAGCATCAGCCAGTAGGCCAGCCCATGTGCCTGCCATTCAAAGTAGTTAACCAGCCAGTTTAAACTGCCTGTGGTAGTGTGGTAGACAGTAAAGCCATATACCGGCAGCATTAGCAGCGAGCATAAAAAAGGCCAAAGTAGCCACTTCAGGCGGCCTGTGCGCTTTAGCCACTGGTGTGCTTCCACATAACTCAAGGAGCCTTGTAACGGTGATGTTGACGGGGAGGGCGTAGCAGACATGGTAATCTCTTTAAAACATATGATCGCTGTTGTTGTGATGGTATAAGTCAGTGATAGGCTATTTTATACAATAAAACTTAAAAAAATCTGAGGCATCGTTTTAAAACCACTTGGCAGTTTTGTTAATGTAGAATTTTACGCCTGCCTTGCTGTTGCTTTTGTGCTGCTCGCTATAACAACATTAAAATGACTCAACAAAACTAAAAACCATTTGGCCTTTTGGAGTAAACTAGCGCCAATTATTTTTCAGCAATAACCATCAAGGGCGTGATCCTATGCATCTTGCAGCCTTACATACCTTAAGCCAGATTCAGCTTAACCAAAAAGGCAACCTTCGGCACTTCCTCAGTATTGAAGGTTTATCACAACAACACTTAACCCATATTCTTGAAACCGCAGAAACTTTTTTAGGCGATAACGGCCAGATTCTCAACCAGCCACTGCTGGATGGCCGTACCGTGATGAACCTGTTTTTCGAGCCTTCCACCCGCACCCGCACCACTTTTGAAGTGGCAGCCAAGCGATTGTCGGCCAATGTGCTGAATATTGACATGCAGCAATCCAGTACCAAAAAAGGTGAAACCCTGCGTGACACCATGTGGAACCTGGAAGCCATGGCAGCGGATGTGTTTGTTATCCGTCACTCCGCTTCCGGTGCCGCACATTTTATGGCGCAAACCGTATGCCCGGATGTGGCGATTATTAATGGTGGCGATGGCCGCCATTCGCATCCCACACAGGGCATGCTGGACATGCTGACCATTCGTCGCCATGCCGGTAAGCCATTTTCCGAGCTGACCGTGGCGATTATTGGCGACATCAAGCACTCGCGTGTAGCACGTTCCGATATTGAAGCCCTGCAAACACTGGGTGCCAAAGAGATTCGCGTGATTGCTCCACGCACCTTGTTGCCTAAAGGCATTGAGGAATTTGGCGTGAAGGTGTTTCAGGATATGGATAAAGGCGTGGAAGGCTGTGATGTGCTGATCGCCCTGCGTATCCAGAACGAGCGCATTGGTTCGCCGCTGCTGTCTTCCAGCGAAGAGTTTTTCAAGCTGTACGGTTTATCCGAAGCCCGTTTGCAACGTGCTGCACCGAATGCCTTGGTGATGCATCCTGGTCCGATGAACCGTGGGGTGGAAATTGCCTCCAGCGTGGCTGATGGCCCGCAATCACTGATTTTAAAACAGGTGAATTACGGCATTGCCGTGCGTATGGCGGTGTTGTCCCTGACCATGCAGGGTCAGCTTGAAGCCAAAGGTTTGTTATAAGGAGCAGGTACATGAGCGTGGTTGAAATTAAAAATGTCCGTGTGCTTGATCCGGTTAACCAGACTGACCAGATGGCGACGGTATATGTGCAGGATGGCAAACTGGTTGCCCCAGCTAACGCAGATCAAAGTATTGATGCCAGCGGCAAATGGCTGATACCAGCCTTTGTGGATTTGTGCGCGCGCTTGCGTGAGCCAGGCCAAAAACAGCACGGTACACTGCAAAGTGAAGGCGAAGCAGCCAGGGCAGCAGGCTTTTTGCATGTGGTGATTCCGCCGGATACCAAGCCGGTACAGGATAATGGTGCGTTGCTAAAAGGCCTGCGTGAAAAAGCCTATGCCGATGGTGGTATTCACCTGCATATTATTGGTGCGCAAACCAAAGGGCTGGAAGGCAACCAGCCTTCCAACATGGCCGGGTTGAGGCAGGGCGGTTGCATTGCGGTGAGTAATGCGCGTGCCAGCTTTGCTGATGATGATGTGATGCTGCGTACGCTGGAGTATGCGGCTACGTTGGGGCTGACGGTATTTTTCTACCCTGAGGAAGCCAGCCTGGCCAAAGATGGCTGTGTACATGATGGTTTTACCGCCTCGCGTCAGGGTTTAACCGGTATTCCAGCCATTGCTGAAACAGTGGCTTTAGCTAAACAGTTGCTGATGGTGGAAGAAACCGGGGTGCGTGCGCATTTTGGTTTACTGTCTGCCGGTGCATCGGTTGACCTGATTCAGGCTGCCAAAGCCAAAGGCTTGCCGGTAACCGCGGATGTAGCCATGCACCAGTTGTTGTTAACGGATGCCACCATTGATGGCTTTAACTCACTGGCGCACGTGCGCCCACCATTACGCAGTGAGCAGGACCGTGCCCAGTTGCGTGCCGGGGTTGCCAGTGGTGTGATTGATGCTATTTGCTCGCATCACGAGCCGTTGTCGTCCTCTGCCAAGCTGGCACCCTTTGCCGATACCGAAGCCGGTATTTCCGGGCTGGATGCTTTTATCGGTTTGGCTGCGGAACTGGTACGCCAGCAGGTAATTACCCCATTGCAGTTGGCCAGCCTGATTAGTGCTAATCCGGCCAAAGTGGCAGGTATTGAGGCAGACTGGCAGGCAACAGGTGGCTGGGTACTAGTTGACCCTGGTTTAAGCTGGAAGCTGGACAGCAGCCAGATTAAATCTGCAGGTAAAAACACGCCGTTTATTAATGCCAATTTAAAAGGCCGGGTAATCGAAACTTTTTTTAGTGTATGAAGTATTTGCGTATGCCTGCTTTAGCCTGGAAACAGGGTAGGCAGGCCAGCGGTTATGAAAAAATAACCTTATTAAATATACAGCATCCATT
>JASLIR010000393.1 GCA_030152125.1 Alkanindiges sp. | reverse complement strand
TATTTTGTGTATGCGCATCCGGGGATCGCCTTTTTAGCAATGAGTGCAGTAGTACTGACCATTACCGGTGGTGAGGCGCTGTATGCCGACATGGGCCATTTTGGCCGCAAGCCGATTCAACTGGCATGGTTTCTTATCGTTTTACCATCGTTAATGCTGAACTATGCCGGGCAAGGGGCTTTGTTGCTGCGTGATCCAACTGCCGTGGAAAACCCGTTTTATAAGCTGGTACCGGATATTGCCCTGTATCCGATGATCGGGCTGGCAACCATTGCCACCGTCATTGCATCGCAGGCTGTCATTTCCGGTGTGTTTTCCATTGCCCGGCAGGCCATGCAGCTGGGTTATTTGCCGCGCTTAACGGTACAGCACACTTCGGATTCTGAAATTGGCCAGATTTATATCCCGTTCCTGAACTGGCTGTTACTGGGGTCGATTCTGTTGCTGGTTGCAACCTTCAAGTCCAGCTCCAACCTGGCGGCTGCCTATGGTCTGGCCGTTACCATGACCATGATTTGTGACACCATTCTAGTTGGTTTTGTGCTGCATGGTTTACTGCGCTGGTCACCACTCAAAACAGCGTTAATGGTAGTGCCTTTTCTGGCACTGGATCTGGTGTTCTTTGGCGCTACCTCGCTGAAGTTGCTGGCTGGTGGCTGGTTCCCTTTACTGGTGGGGCTGGTCGCCTTTACCATCATGCTGACCTGGAAACGTGGTCGTCATTTACTGTTTGAAAAGCTGCAACACGATACCCTGCCGCTGGACATTTTTGTGAAAAGCATTGGGCCGAGCGCCCATGTGGTGGAAGGAACCGCGGTGTTTATGACCAGTACACCGAATGTGGTGCCGCATGCTCTGTTGCATAACCTGAAACACAACAAGGTACTACATACGCGTAACGTGTTAATGACCATCCACACCCGTGATGTCCCCTATGTGGAAGAGGAGGCACGTGTGGAAGCTGAGCAGATAAATGAGCTGTTCTTTAGGGTAACCGCGCATTATGGCTTTAAGGAGCAACCGGATGCACCGGCTGCGCTGGAAAAAGGCCTGACCCTGATTGAGCAGGAATACGACATCATGTCGACCAGCTTCTTTGTGTCACGAGAGCGCCTGATCCATACTGTGGGTGATGGCATGGCACCCTGGCGTGAAAAGCTATTTATTTCTATGCAGCGCAATACCAGCCCGGTGAGCGATTTCTTCCAGATTCCTACCAACCGGGTGGTGGAAATGGGCAGCCAGATAGAAATTTAAGCGAACTGGTGCCTGATGAGTATTTGAATAAAGCAAAAGCCGGGTTAACCCGGCTTTTGTGTATCTGGCTGTCAGGAATGAGCTTTAGGGATTAGTTTGCCGGTACCGGTGCATCAGCAGGGGATACTGGTGAAGTACCCGGAGCCGCATCAACTGGCGCTAGCGGTGCGGCATCAGGTGCTGGTGCGCTGTCCACTGCGGCAGGCGCTGATGGCGTTGGTGCACTGGAAACGATAGCAGACAGCGGCTGGTTGGCTACTACCTGGCCTGAGGCATCACTTACCTTATAGGCAAGCGTGGTCAGGGGGATGTTTTTTACCGTAGTGCCGGCTGGAACCGGGTCTTCTGCTAAAGCTGCTACAGGTAATAGCAGTGTTGAACACAATAGCGGCAACAATGCGAATTTACCAAATGTACTTTTTAGGTCTTTCATTACGCTCTCCAATCAAACAATAGCTAAAAGGGTTAATCGCGATTTGATCGCCCGGTTGCCGGCAGGAGTGTTTTGAATTAAGCACGGCAACGCGACAGTACATCGGTTATAAAGCTGGAGTGATACCTCATAGCCACATGGCATGGCGCGACACCCAGTCTGCATAACCTGATGTTTGTTAATAGGTAGCCTAGCGGATTAGCCGAAATAGGCTGTTATAAAAGCGTGTGTTGTGTTGGTACCACGAAAAGGACATGCAGTTTTTTGTGACTGCAATCAGGGAAATACAGCTTATTCTTTAACACTGTAACTGCCTGCATAAAAATGCTGTCGGTCTGTACAAGGTGTTTTATCGGGTAAATCGCCAATAAAAAGGACCAGATGATAATTGGCTACTCTAAACGCAGTGCCTATCATCTGGCCCTTTATTAAAGGCTGGGGGCGGGGTGTTAGTTGGTGCTACCCGCTTTTACATCAGCTTCTATACCCACATGTGCCTCATGCTGGTGGTTAGCGCTGCTATCCGGGGTCAGTTTTTCCTTGATGTTGCTGGTAGTGGTTTTTGCCTTGTCTTCCACTTTGCCAGCTACAGACTTGGTTTTATCCCATGCCGCGCTGGATTTCTCCTTTACCTTGCTGGCGGTTTTTTCAGCGCCTGCCTTGGTCTTACTGGCCACTTTGCCACTTACTTCCTTGGTTTTGTCCCAGGCTTTTTCTGACTTTTCGCCCACTTTGTCGGCTACATTGCTGCTTACGGTTTTGGTTTTATCCCAGGCTGCAGCAGATTTATCTTCAACCTTCTCTACCACGGTTTCGGTGCCACTTACGGTTTTATCAGCCACATTGCCAGTTACTTCCTTGGTTTTATCCCAGGCAGCAACGGATTTGTCGCCTACATAGCCTGCAGCGCTTTTACCGGCATCTACAGTTTTTTCAGCACCAGTTTCAATACCATCTTTGGCTTTAACAGCCAGGTCTTTTACACCACTGCCAATATCCTTAATCCCCTGGGTAAAACCGCCGGTTTCGGCACTACCCTGTACCTGGGCAGAGGCATTTACACCAGCCACGCTGGCATCCACATTGGCCTCCTGGCTTACACTGGCAGCGTAAGCAGGCAGGGTCATGGCAGCAGATAAAGCACTTAAAGTCAAAATACGGGCAGAAGTTTTAAAATTGAATTGCATCATTGTTCTCCGAATCAGTGCTACGGTTTAGCAGGCTTCCATTCATCGCCAGCAATGCGCCGTAGCCACTTTATTAAATAGTCAGGCAGGTTCTGCCTGAGTGTTATGCCGGATGGCTTGCTGTATTGCCTTGCATGATGAGCGTACATGAGGTGTTCATCTCACTTGAAGCAACCTTGTTGGTACGTGATCAATACAAGCTTGGTCGATACAGCCTGGACACCGCCTATGCTGCCCAACAAAAACCACCAGTGATGTAGTGAATCGGTTAGGCCATGATGTTTTGCGCAAACAAATACACCGTTTATGTGTCTTTTTATGGATAAATGTTGGTGTTATCCGCTGCTATTTATCAATTTGTATATCTGGCTGATTTGCTGTGGGCAGCAGGTATTCAGCTATTCAGCCGATTGTAGAACGATTGTCCGACAAGGAATTGCGAGATGTGCGACAATTTGTGTCGCTACAAATGCGCCTAAGCAGGTGGGTATGCTTACTTTTATTTATAGTGTGAACAGGGTTGATACACGGTTTGCCTAAACGGCTGGATAGTGCTGCGGAAGATAGGGAATAGATGGAATTAGCCATCACGAACTGTTACTGGAGGACTATCAAAGCGGATTTAGGAGAGTGCAATGATGGTTAACGATTCGTGATGGCTAATGTCATTTAACATCAACCGGCTGGTGTGCAGGATGCCGGTCAGATGCTGTATTTATGGTTTAGGGCTACTGCTTTTACCATAGCTACTGCCAGAAGGCTGGTCGCTGGCTGGCTGGCTGCTGTCGTTTGAACTGGCAGCACTACCGTCACCTGTTGTAGCGTCAGGCGTTGTAGTGCCAGTGCTTGAACTACTGCTTGTCGCAGCATCTGGTGCAGTGATTTCCGGTAACGCGCTGCTGTCAGTGCTTGCCTTGGCTTTTTCGGCAGCAAATGCCGGTGCTGCCATACCCAGACCCAAAGTTAATGCCAGTAAGGCGGCGCTATGTGTTTTGATGCTAGACATAAAAAGCTCCTTTGTCATGTCGTTGGTTTCATCGTGCATTCCCACGTTCGGCAATCTACATATGCTCTCACACATTGGTTGCAGTGCATCCGGTGGTGAGCCAAAGCATAAACAGCAAGCACACCCATAGGGTGTTAAAAGATCGTTTCCAGTGTTAAGGATAGTGGCAGGTTTACAGGCGGTTTTGTGAACACTGTTGTGCTTTGGCGGTTTAATGTGCCATTTTTTGTAATGAGTCAGGATTTTTATGCGGTGGTTGTTGGGCAACAGAGCCATAAGTGGGCTGTATGTGAGCGGTGTTTTACTGTTAGTGAGCCAGCCTGCAGCACATGCCGGAAAGTTTAGCGCCTGTGAGCAGCAGTTTTACCGGCAAACCCCACCCGGTTTGTTGCGGGATTCTTTAAGGTCTCAAACATTCCCGTTATGCTTTAATGGCTTTGCGGTGATGTATTCCGGGGTGTCGCGTACCCCCTTATGGTCTGCCGAATACCTGACTCCGCAGCGTTTAAAGCAGGCTAAAACCTTAAACCGGCAGGGTGAGTTTTATGAAGAAACCCGCGTGCCGGATGTTTACCGCTCGCAGTTGTCTGATTATGCACGTTCCGGCTATGACCGTGGGCATATGGCGCCCAATGGTGATATGGGTAGCCGTTCGCAGCAGGCAGATAGTTTTTCCCTTGCCAATATGGTGCCGCAAACCCCTTATAATAATCAGGAGGTGTGGCGTAACCTGGAAGAAGCCACCCGGGCGTTGGTATTGAAAAAGCGCACATCGGCTTATGTGCTAACCGGGCCAGCCTTTTTGGGGCAGCGGCTAAAGCGGGTTGGTGGCAAGCAGGGCGTGCTGGTACCCACCCATGTATACAAAGTGGTGTATTTTCCCGAGCTGGATGCGGCCAGTGCCTATATTGCAGTAAATGACCGCCATGCGGCCTTGCGTATTATGTCTGTCGCGGAGCTGGAAAGGCTGGTTGGCATTAATCTGTTGCCGGCTTTGGCCAGTCCGGTCAAGCGTCAACTGCTTAATTTACCGGTAACCGCCAAACAGGCCAATAAAGGTTCTTTTGACTTATGGGGCAGTGTGAACCCGCAATATACCCGCTCCTTACCGTCGCCGGATGCTACAGCCAGCAAGTCTGAACCGGAGCAGGGGCAGCCACAGCAGGGTGAAACGCAAAGTATCTGGCAGTTACTGATCAATAAGTTACTTAACTGGCTAGTAGACTGGTTGATGTCCAAAAAGTAAATGCTGGCTGGCGTGGCTTAAAGGTCCTGTTTTTGCATGGCTGATGGTTGTATGTCGTGGCGAATGCGCCGCATCAATACCCCTATCAGCCGCATAAGAGGAAAAAAGATGATCAGTAGCCGTGAACAAGTCACCCAACAGATTATATCCACCAAAGTGGCCAAAGGAATTAAATGGCGTGATGTTGCTACCGCAGTTGGATTATCGAAAGAGTGGGTAACTGCAGCCTGCCTGGGGCAAATGACCCTGAACAAAGCACAGGCTGAAATAGTAGGACAGATTTTTGGCTTGTCGGATGAGGCCGTGGCCTGGCTACAGATTGTACCCTACAAAGGCTCTTTGCCTACCGCGGTACCAACTGATCCACTGATTTATCGCTGGTATGAGGTGGTCAGCGTGTATGGCAGCACCATCAAGGAGCTGATTCATGAAGAATTTGGCGATGGCATTATGAGCGCGATTGATTTTAGTATGGATATCCAGCGTGAGGCTGATCCCAAAGGGGATCGTGTCAATGTGGTGCTATCGGGCAAGTTTTTGGCTTATAAAAGCTATTAATCTGTTTTTTGCTCGTACCAAAAGCACTTACCAGCTACAGACTATTCCGGGGCTGTCTACAGCGCTTCTCTGCATAATATAGTCAAACCAGTAAAATATTGAGACAATTGCTTAAGCCGTATTACTGCATACACAATTTAGGGTGGCTTGGAGGGCTGCTCCCTCCAAGCCACTGCAAAAATAGCCTTCGCTTGCGAAGGCTATTTTTTCGCCTTTGATTTTGTAAGCCATAGGGAAACATTTTTTATATAAATCAAAGGCCAAATTTTCGGATGCGATTAAAGCAGCGTAAGACCGTAAAAAGCCTTATGTCTGTATGAGTAATTAGATAGTTTGACTATTGGGTCTGTCGCACTTTCATTTGAATTGTCAACATATACCCTAAGGTTAAGGTAAACACATCGCAACTGAAAAATATTTAAAAAGCATTCAGGATGCCTGTACTAGATTATAAAGCAGGGGCAGGGAATGTTTAACGAAATTACTTTAGATCGGTTTGTGCCATTTGCCGAGCAGGCTTCCTTATGCTCACTAGGTGGCATGACCATTGAAAATAATCAGGACCGTTTATCCTTGTATGGTAGCCTGAATATTGCACAGGACCAGCAGGGCCTGGCACAGGCGCAGGCATTAAAGGCCTTGCTGGAGCAGGTGATTGGCCATTTGCAGGCACAGGAAAACTTACCCGAACAACTGGATTATCCACCCGAAGAAGAAGTGGATAATCCTTTTTTATGATGGACGGTTATTTAGTTAGGCTGTTCCAGGTTTGGTATTAAGTGTTTTCCTTGCTTTCAAACAGTGCCTTATAAATAAAGGCACCAATAACACCGCCGACAATAGGCGCAACCCAGAACGCCCATAACTGGCCCAGTGCTGCAGTTTCTGCAAATAGCGCAACACCAGTACTACGTGCCGGATTTACCGAGGTATTGGTAACCGGGATGCTGATCAGGTGGATCAGGGTTAAGGCCAGGCCGATGGCGATAGGGGCAAAACCAGCTGGTGCACGCTTGTCGGTAGCACCCAGAATAATAATCAGGAAGAATGCGGTTAATACCACTTCAATCACCAGCGCCGAGCTGAGTGAATAGTGTCCGGGAGATAAGTCACCATAACCATTGGTGGCAAAGCCGCCTACACCACTAAAGTCCCCTTTGCCGGATACAATCAAATACAGCACGGCAGCGGCGGCAATGGCACCTACCACTTGCGCAATAATGTAAGGGATAATCTGGCCTGCCGGAAAGCGGCCACCGACCCACAGGCCAACAGTGACCGCCGGGTTAAAGTGTCCGCCGGAAATATGCCCTAATGCATAGGCAGCCGTCAGCACGGTAAGACCAAACGCCAGCGCAACACCCGCAAAGCCAATACCCAGCTCCGGGAACGCAGCGGCAAGCACTGCGCTACCTGCACCACCAAAGACCAGCCAGAATGTTCCCAGTAGTTCTGCACCATATTTATTCATGATCAATCTCGCAATTATGTGATTTTTGTCACGCTATTTAATGATAGTGTGATTTAATTTGCAACTGTTTTGACGCGCTTGTTCTGGGGGTGCGTATGAATAGTGCATACGCCTGCGGTTTTTGTAAAAGAAAATAGAAAAGCTGACAAGTAATTTGTTGTTTATTTAATCGAAGAAGATGTGATGTAAATATCAGCTTTATGCATGTATTTTGTAAGGGCAGTTCTTTTTGGGCTATTTGCCGACATTGGAGCAGTGCTTTTGTTACTGGATAACAGAATAAATAGCAGACTTATAGGGCCATTGATGTCAATGGCCCATGGTACAGCAGAGTACGGAATAGGATTTACAGAC
>JASLIR010000383.1 GCA_030152125.1 Alkanindiges sp. | reverse complement strand
CCTTGGCAGCATGGCGGTAGCGCAATTTACCAGCCTGTTAAAGGAGCCTTTGATTGGCCAGTTTATCCCGGCTGAGCTGCATCAGGCGGTTAACAGTATGGGTTATGCGGTGGTGGAAGACCTTTCCGGCGCTGGCCTGACCGAGCGCTATTTTAAGCAGCGTAACGACCATATCCGCCATACCAAAGCCACGCATATGCTGCATGTGCGCAAGGGCTGATCCGGCAGCTTGAGGTAGGCTGGTGCCTTAGGCCAGCCAATCCATATAATTCAAATACGCTGGGCTAAAGCCATAGCCTAGCTAGTTGCTTTTTCCGGACGATAGCCAAACCCCATATCGCCCTCAAAGCTAAAACAAAAACACCATGCAAAATCATCAGCTAACAGATAGTGATGCTGTGGTATATCCAGTAATTTATCCAGCACACTCTCAATGACGGTGATATCTCCCAGTAGCGCAAAATCCACTGCGCTATCCCCGGTCCAATATATATTCCCCGTTAAGCCATATCTTTTTACGGCCTGCCTAAAAAAGTTCAGGTAAGCATTCAGTTGTGGCCCATGTACTGGCTCGATATGTTGTTCCCTGACTTCCAGTGCCTGCCAGTCGATACGGGAACCAGCCACAGGATATAGCGCCTGTAGCTGGGCAAAAATAAATGATGAATCTTCAATAAGCTGTAACTGCTGTGTGGAAAGCAGCCCTGCTACATCTTGCTGGACAAGTTGTTCAAAGTAGTTATTCATCAATATCTATCGACTTTCAAACAGAGGCTTATATGGCAGACCTCAAATCACTTCACTGTAATCTAAAGTAAGGTCGCAGCGATACTCTCTTTCAGCTCTTGCACCAATCACCTTATATGCTTGAAATGCCTGTCTCAAATCATTGAACATAACTTCCTGATTTGAGCTTGGGGCCTGAGGAAAATCTATTTTTATTATCTTCCTTGTCAGCTCATAATGATCCTTTGACAGTCGCCTAAAGTCATAGTCTTTCAAACTCAAAGACACCCAAATATTACGCCAATAAAACAGCCAGCTAGATAAGAAAAAATCCCCCTCATACATATCCTGCCGCTCCTCATAGGTACAAACCAGCAGCATTTTCCTGTCCCTATCAATGGTCCATTGCTGATTGAGGAAACTTATCTGCTTACCAGTTTCTTTATTATAAAGTGCTGCATATTTTTCACTGTCAACAGCTCTTTGCAAACCACCTTTTTCATTGACAAAAGCCATTCCTTCTCCTATGTGTACTCTATCCTAACCAAGGAAAAATTTTATTAAATATACTGCCTTGGATAGTACCAGTATATCAGGGTGAACAGCAGTAACACATAAATAGCATACAGGACCCATGTCAGGTATTTGAGTGTTGGCAGGGCTTTAAAATTCATAAACAAGGCAAATGGGGAAACAGTCACAAAGATTATTAAGGAAGTAATGGTAATGCTTACAATCCCATCTGTGTCATAAGTATCAAACTCTTTAATGCCAGCATACACCACATGCAATTTGACATATAAATATATTAAAAACATCAGGAACAAAACCAGAATTAACTCCATAAACAGGCGGAATTTACTGATTTTATGTTGCTTCATGTATTTTACCTTTGCGCTTATACGCTCTTATTTATACCCGGCTATCAATTCAAAAACCAGTGCTATCAGTGCACATAAAGTAAAAACCTGGTAAAACTTAAAGATTTTGGTTAGCTGTTTTTTCATATAAATCAGCCTATGTCTTACTCAACCTCATATAAACTTAATGTTATTAATGAGACCTGTTTTTCACCCTGCTGGTATTCAACATGCAGCTTAAAGCCATTCTGATGATAGAGATCCCAACTACCTTTAAACCCAAGAATAGGAAGGATAGTTTCCTCTCCCTGCCTAATAGGTGGACCCAGTTTTGAGCGCACACATTCCCTGTTCATGGCAAAAGTCAGATCGCCTGGCAATTTCTCTTTGCAAGCTGAATAATCATCTCTCCCCTCCGAATAAACATGAATGGTCTTAGTCATATGGTTCTTGTTAAAAATAAACGACAAACCTAATGCTGGAAACTCCAGATAGCTCTCGTAATCTATAACTTCAGGGACAGGAAAAGATATATCACGAAATAGCTCATTAACTTTTAACTGGAGTAGCATCTTACTCAGCATGTTTTGAAGATGTATTGTCATTTATAAGGCGCGTTTACTGATGATTGATCTCTTATTTATAAACATTCTACAGTTAGCCTTCGCAAACCACCACTTTTAGTTTGCCTTTAATCTTATCATCACATAAAAAAGCGCAGGCACTCCCGCCTGCGCTTTTACACACACCGCACCACAAAAAAAGGCAATCCTGCAAAAAGCCCGTTAACTACCTTAAGCTTAAGGGCTTAAGCCGGATTTAACGCTGGCAAACTGGTGGCATCACCAATGACCACAAACTGTGGCTGGGCACCGGAACCCAGCTGATAATTACTAAAGCTCACCTGCCAAAAACCCAGGCTACCCGTAGTGGAAATATACAGCACGCTATTGGCATGGTCGCGCACCACTTCCCACTGGGTATAGTCGCCCTTAATGTTGCCAGCCTGATCAATACACTGCTCACGGGTCACATAAATGCCCTTAATTACATTCATGGCATGTGCCAGCACGGCGCTGTTGCTGGGTGCCGGGCTGGTTTGCAGCCAGGGAATGGAAAAATTCAGTGTGGTGACGGTGCGCAGGTAACGGTCAGACGGCAACGCGGAAGATGACAAGCCAATACAGCCACCACCATTACCGGCCTTGGATACATTCAGGCCAATAATGGTGGCACTGTCCGTTTCCACATTGGTCACACCCAGGTAGTTTTCCAGGTTGGTGCGATGCCAGTCCAGAAACGGCGCATTGGTCATCACACCTAAGTCACTATTATCGGTAATGGATAACTGCCCGTCCCGGAACTCCAGCACCAGGCTGGCGCCGGTTTTATCATGAAACTGGAAATGCAGCGGCAACTGGTTATTCACCTCACTGCTGCCCTGAATTTCGCTTTGTTCGGAAAACTGCACCGGGTCCCAGAAATACAGTATTTCGCCCAGCGAAGTAACCTTGCCTTGCTGAATGGCCTGTAAATCGGCCTGCAAAGTGGCCACACTGCTATAACTGGATGCCGCCCAGCTGCAAATATCCAGCGCGGATATCAGCTTTGCCCCTTTGGGTGCATTGGCCTTTTTAGGGTAAACAGAGGGTGGCAACCACAGCGCCGCTGCCGAAAAGCCCTCCGTATTCAGCACATCCAGCAGCTTGGTATCCATCAGGTTTAAAGGAAACTTGATGCCAATACCTACCACGCCAAAGCTTGCTGCCCATTTATAGGGTGGTGCATTGGGGCTGAGGGTATCAATGGCTTTAAGCGCTGTGTTTACAGGGATGGCTGCCACCTGCCAGGTGTAGGTGTCAGCAAAATCCATGGTACGGCCGGAAATACGAAAGCCGCTTGCTTGCGGCAGGATAAACTCGGTACACATACTGTTTTCTCTCTGTGTTTGTTTATTAAGATTGGCCGTTTTAACCTGCTTTCACAGCAAGGCTATGGCTTTTTATCTGGTCTTATATTATGTAGCTATACTATTCAATCCATGCCTACCATAAGACCAGCATGTGCCTGCGAAACTAGCAGAGGTGGTTTTTTTCGTCAATCGACTGGCAGAGGACGCAATCCGGCCAGCTGTTGTCAGCAATCGCTTTATATCAGACAGCGCATGGCATCAAGCCGGGATTTAATTGCCAGCCCTTCAGGTTGCCTACAGCAAAGCATTTTTAAATATATTTTTATTAAAAACATAGCTATAGACTAAAAAACAAATTAATACCACACCCGGCCAAGATACGGCAGCAACGAATAATAGCTGGTTTTTTATAAAAATTTTGCAGCCGTCAGCGGCCTGGTGGTTTAAATATCAGCGTTAGTCAGCAGTGATACTTTAACCTGATATTACTAAAATTACATAGCATGGCTAAAAAACACACAATAGGATACGCAGGCACAAATCCTGCCATTTATTTTAGATAATCTTAATTTTTATTGTTTTATCAGGCTGTATTTCTTGCTGGCAAAAGGCCATTGCATGTAGCATCCAGCCACCGTACAACAGCCCTTTATTGCCCATCGTTTATCGCCCATATAGCTTCCTGCTTATACGGCATTGTCATCCAGCACAAAGGTTACAATCAGCACCACAATGTACTGGCTGATCTGGCCAGCGGAAATATCCACTTTTTGCTCTTTAATCCAGGCACCCTGCACGTTGTTAATGGTTTGAGCAACACGCGCAATACCCTGTTTAATGGCATCCTCAAAACTTAAGGTCGAGGTACTGGAAACTTCAATATTCTTGGCAACAGACATCTCTATTCTCCTTAATACATCAAATGGCACGCTGCTCCTACAACCATTGCAAGCATGCCGACAGCGGAAACAACCGCCCTAACAGCCTACTGCACAGCGCTTTGGCTTACAGACCTGCTACGTAACAACGCAAGGGCTTTTGGCAAGTAATGTAAGGGGCTGTAAGATTGATAGGATGAAATGTCCAAGCAGTGCTTTGATACTGATGCAAAGCGAACGCGGTGAGGCAGAGCCCTGCGGCCTAACCCCCTCTTTTTCCCTTAACAAACGCACAAGCAAAGTCACTAAAACCCCACGTATAAGCAACAGGCAAAGGGATAAAATTTTAGTGTAAGGCGAAGGAAAGATGCGCAGGCCGGATACTGGATAACAGCCCCTGGTCGCATCGACTTTAAAACCAACCTGAGTAAACGATCATGTCTAAACGCGATGTGGTGGTGATGTGTGCAGTCAGTGGCTTTACCGCCCTGTCTTACTATTGCATGCTGGGGTCTTTCTGGTGAGTGACTGCTGATTGACTGCTTTGCCATGATAAGAACGACCTCTAAAAGCAGCTATTGCCAACATTAATCCGGCCATAGCACAGCTAAAAAAAAGCCCCGTTGGAGTGGGGCTGAAACTTTAATCATCAGATTTTCTATGACTATAATCTAATATATTTTTAAAATGGCTATTCTTTATATACAAATAGAAAGAGGCAATTGTGTGGTGATAGGCGCATCGGCTTACCACTTGTATTTTGCAGTTAAAATCACATTGCTTTTGGGCCCGTAATAACACTCTCCCCGTGCCAGGCAACTGGTGATGTAATCCTTATTGGTCAGGTTTAACGCATTTAAATTAAATGACCACGGCCCGTGCTTATAGGCCAGCGCCGCATCCCATAACAAGGTATGCGGCAAAGTCAGGGTTTCATTTTCATTGCTGGTTTTACCAATAAAGCGCAGGCCGGAAGCAATGCTCAGGCCGGGCACACCGGTAAAGGACAAATCGTAATCCGCCCATACAGCTGCTGTATCACGGGCAATACCGGGCACACGGTCGCCGGCATAGCTTTCCACTTTGGCATCGGTGTAGGCATAACTGGCAATCAGGTCCAGCACATCTGCCACTGTTGCCTTGGCCTCCAGCTCAAAGCCCTTAATGTCAGCCTCCCCCGCCTGTATGCTGTTGGCAACACTGGCCGGGTTTGGGACCAGTTGGTTGCTTTCATTAATTTTATAGGCAGAGGCAATTAAGCTGACTTTCTGCTCTGCCGGCTGGTATTTAATACCCGCCTCATACTGCTTGCCGCGTTTTGGCTTATAACCAGCGCCCTGTACCGGCAAAAACGACTCGTTATAGCTTACATAGGGTGCAATGCCGTTATCGAACAAATACACAACGCCCAGCTTGGCGGTGGTGGCATTATCAGTCTGGTCCGGCGCATCCTGTGTCTGCTTTTCCGCGCGGTCATGCCGCACACCCATGTTGATAATCACATGCTCAAACAGCTTGCTCTGGCTTTGCAGATAAAGCCCCAGTTGCTTGTCGGTGGTTTGCGGTGCAGCAACCAGCTTCAGTGCAGGGCCCGTATTGCCATATACCGGGTTGTACGGATTAAGCGGGGTGGATAGTCCTTCGGCTTTTTTAATACTGGCCTGGGTATCCAGATAATCCACGCCAAACAGCAGGGTATTTTCTACCCGGTCAAAATCAATCTTTGCCTGCAACTGGTTATCCACGGCAATGGTTTTCTGGGTGGAATCCTCCATATAGTTTACCCGCGCCAGGGTTTGCCCAGTGGGGTCGGCATCCAGATACGGCGTGCGGATATCATTGATACCCGGATAACCAAACACATCGGCAAAACTGAAAAACGCCGCATAATAGTTCAGTTGCGCCATATCTACCTTGTTATAGCGCGCGTTTTGCCTAAAGCTGAACATGTCATTTAACTGGTATTTAAAGGACCAGCCCAGGCTGTAGTTCTCGGTTTTCAGATAATCATTTCCCGGCTCGCCCACAAAGCGGTTCGCTGGAATTTTGCCGTTATTGCCATTGTTGCTGGCCGTTCCCAGCGCAGGCCAAAAGGCCACGGATGAACCGGCACTTTCATCTTTCTGGTAGTTGGCCAGCAGGGTCAGCTCGGTGTTGTCACCCGGTTTCCATGTAAGCGAGGGGGCAAACAAAATACGGTTGTCGTCGTTATAGTCCACAGATGTTTCACTGTCGCGTGCCAGCGCCACCACGCGGTACAGCCACTCGGGGTTTTGTGCAATTGGCCCGGTTACATCCAGTGCCACCTGCTTGCGGTCATACTGCCCGTATTGCAGGGCAACTTCGCCCGCAGCCCTGGTCTGTGGCCGCTTGGATACCATATTGGCAATACCACCCACAGTGCCCTGCCCATACAGCACCGAAGAAGGCCCGCGCAGCATCTCTATACGATCCAGCGCATAAGGCTCAATACGTGGCCGGCGTATGGGCGCAACCACATTCTGCAAGCCATCCAGATACTGCACAAAGTCCACCCCGCGCGCATGCCCCCAGTCACGCCGTGGGTCGGTGCCGTAGGCATTGGCTACCACCCCGGCACTATAGGCCAGACTGTCCTGCAGGCTGGTGGCGCCCTGCTGTTCAATTTGCGCACTGGTCACCACCGAAATGGATTGTGGTGTTTCAATCAGCGGGGTATCTGTTTTGGTGGCACTGCTGGCATAGTGTGCTACCAGTCCCTGCTCATTCTGGCTGCTTCTTTTTTGCGCCTGCAGCACAATCGGTGGCAGGGAACCTGTACGGCTGATATTGATGCTGCCGGGTTTTACCCCGGGTTCTTCCTTAGACTCAGCCGGCTTTTTATCATCCAGTTTAACAATGCTGTAGCCGCCATTGGCCGCTTTAACGGCCTGTAGCTGGTGCGGTGCCAGAATTTTGTTAAAACCCTGCGCCACGCTATAGCTGCCACTCAGGCCAGCGCTACTTTTGCTGTCCAGCAGGTTTGCATCATAGGTCAGCAGCACACCTGCCTGCTGGGCAAATTTAGCCAGCACGGTGGACAGACTGCCCTGCGCCACCTGGTAGGATTTAATGCCCTGTGCAGCAGGTGCGGTATCGGCATGGGCAACCGTAGTAGCCCCCAGTAAAGACATCCCCAGTACCACCCCAAACAGGGCTTGATGAATGGAATAAGCCAAATAATGAGGCTTTAAATACAGGCCAAAAGCGGCAGGAATCACACGCATTGTGTTCGTAGTCCGGGTCAGTAAAAGGGTATAAATTAAACTTCTACTATCTATGCCCCGCGAGAATCCAAAAGCCCTCACTTTTTTTAAAGTTTTTTATTATTTTTTTAAAATTGTTTTTATTGGCTGAATATAACTGGATCTTGCGGTTATATGGACTGGCTGTTCAGCTATAGTAAAAAATTAAGATAACGGGTGGTCTGGAGGGTTAAACCCTCCAGATCCAACGCAAAAACCGCCTTCGCTTGCGAAGGCGGTTTTTGCGCTTTTGACCTTGTAAGCAACGACGAACATATATTATTTATAAAAATCAAAGACCAGATTTTCAGGCAGTTGCACAGTGCTGCGGCATCCGAAAGTTTGATGGATTGCGCTGCTTTAATCGCAGCTCAGGGCTTTGCCTTCACCCGTTTTTTGTCTGTGACAACGATCATTCAATTATTTTTACAACAGCTTTACTTTAGCTATCCACACTCCGCTTTTTAACATTTACCCAAAACCGTGTACGGTAATCCAGCGTAACCGGCAGGCTACCCTGTAGCGCCTGTAAAATAAGAGTGGTGTCTTGCAGCGGAAAAACCCCGGATACCTCCAGCCCGGCAATGCTGTCATCATAAGCCAGGTGATAGGGATAATAACGCTTCAGCTCATCCAGAAACTGTGGCAGTGGCATCTTGTGCACCACCAGCATGCCGCTGGCCCATGCGGTATCTTCTTCTTTTAGGCTGCTGGCAAGCTCAATATGGTCAGCGCTAAAATAAACCTGCTGCCCGGCCTGAACCAGGCTGAATTCGCGCGAGTTTTTGGTCAGGATACTCACCCGCCCCTCGGCCACACACAACAGGCTGCGCTGCTCAAACTGCCGTACGCTAAACACCGTACCCAATGCCTTTAACAGGCCATCGCGGTTGCCTACAAAAAAAGGCCGCCCAGGCTGATAGCTGCCATCCGGCACGGTACGTACCAACACCTCGCCTTTTAACAGGCGGATCAGGCGCTGCGCATCATCCATTTCCACCTGCACCGCACTGTCTGTATTTAATACAAGCTGCGAGCCATCAGTCAGCGTCACGGTCTGCTGCTCACCCACGGCTGTTTTATAATCGGCCTGCCACTGCTGCCAGGGCTGCTGCTGCACTGTCCACCATGCTGCTCCACCAAACACACTGCCCCACACCAGCATTTTAAGTACCTGACGGCGCTGGTACTGCGCTTCCGCGCTATCTGACATGGACAGTGTTTTTTGCAGCAATGGATGATTCATATGACGCAGCCGGTCGCCAAATGCCTGCACCCGCAGCCAGGCACGCTCGTGGTCCGGGTGTGCCAGCCGCCACGCTTTCAAGTCGTTCAGGGTGTCATCTGTCACGTCTTGCGACTGTATCTTTACCAGCCACTCTGCCGCTTGCAGACTCACCGCTTCCGGTATTTTTTCTGGCCTGAGATTTAGCAAAGGATTTTATCCGTCAGGGTTCGGTTATGATCTACACGGCACTTAGGTAGCAGCCTGCTGCTTATTAAGGCGTGCAGATGTGGCATGGCTATTCATCAAAATCGGCAAAACAGCATTGATGCAGCGCCTTCACAATGTAGCGCTGTACCGTAGCCACCGACACACCCAGTTGCCCGGCAGCCTGTGGCTGGGTCAT
>JASLIR010000381.1 GCA_030152125.1 Alkanindiges sp. | reverse complement strand
CTCAGGAACAAGCCTTCGGAAAATTCTTGTTGTGACGGATACTGATGGTACTGGTCTACCGTCGGGTAAATCAGCAACTGGGCAAACGGTGCATCCGCAGTACCCTTGGTTTGCTGGCTGACCGTAGTTGCCAGGTTGCCACCAGCGCTATCACCACCCACGGCAATACGGTTTGGGTCCACACCAAATTCATCGGCATGAGCCTTGGCCCATTTTAAAGCGGCAATACAGTCGTGTACCGCAGCAGGTGCCGGATGTTCCGGGGCCAGACGGTATTCAGTGCTCAGTACTTTAAAGCGGCCATATTTACACAGGATGCGACAGGCTTCGTCATGGGTATCCAGGTCGCCCACCACAAAGCCGCCGCCGTGGTAAAACACCAGCAGTACCGTATCATCACTGTGCTGGTGCGGCACGTACAGGCGGGCAGCCAGTGGGCCAGCTTCACCCGGAATGCTCAGGTTTTTAACCGCACCAACTGGCGTAGACTTGCCGCTAATGGCCGCCATTTCCGCGCTAAAGTGACGGCGGTCTTTCACCGGATCGCTGGATACCAGTGCACTGTCACCTTTCAATTTGCGAATAGCCAGTAACAGTTGCAGGTGCGGGTCTAAATCCGGATATTTTTCCTGATGCGTGTAGCCCAGCACCTGCGCAAGCTTGCGCTGTACAGGCGCTGGAATGTGCGCAGTCAGGCGGGCGGCAGCGCCCTGCATTTTGGCAGCTTTATTGGCAATTTGTTTGAGCGATGCCGGCATAATCGAAATCCGTATGTATTGGAATGTCGCCTATATTGGCCTGCATCGCGCTTCTTGACAAGGGTTGTTGACAACAAACTTTGTCAGATTAACTGGGCATTTTTGCCACTGGTCGGGAAGCTGTGTAGCGCCTTAAGGCCACTTTATTTCACCTTTCACTACTTTGGCACCTAGCTCCAGGCTGGAATCGCCCGGTAAGTCAGGATAGGCTTTTTTCATGCCTTCAATCAGCTCGGCGGAATTTTTACTTTGTTGGCTTACTTTTTCGTATTGATCCAGATAGTTAATGGAAAACTGAATCGCTTCTGTGGTCATGGGGGCGCCTTTCACCATATGTGCTGGTACTACCAGTTGTGGTTGCAGGGCTAGCATATCATTCAGAGTGGCTTTTAATGCCGCACGCTGTGCTGGTTTGGCATCATCCGCTGTCCACAGGTGTTCACCGGAGGTAACAGGGATACCACCCAGCACGGTTTTAGTGGAAGGAACCCACAAATAAGTCAGTTTGTCCTTGCCTTTAATTTCGATGCTTTCGCCATCCAGCGTGAGTGTTTTACCGTTAAACACCTGTGGTACCACAATGCTGGCTGGTGCATTGGCACCCATTTTAGGCGACCAGTAAGCTTTTTTCAGAGCTTGCGTTTGCTTGATGTGCTGTACGGTATACGGTGTTGCAATAATTTTGGCTTTAGGGAACAGGCGGTGCAGTTCATCCAGCCCGAAGTAATAGTCCGGATCGCCATAGCTGACAAAAATGGTGGTCAGGGTTTTGCCGCTGTCCAGTACATCGGCAGCCACACGCAAGGCATCGGATTTATTAAACAGGCCATTTACTAAAATGGCTTCTTTCTCACCACTAATTAAAGTAGAGGTAACACCAAAGCCGTCCGGGGATGCGGTATAAGGCTGTACTTTAAGTTCGGCATGGCTGAGGGTAACACCCAGCAACAGGCTGCTGGCAGTTAGGGTTTTAAACGCAGTTTTTGCTATTGTGTTCATACTGTTTTACTCGTTTGCTGAATTTACTGATTAAGTAAACACAGCATAACGATTGGATAAGTGCAGATAAACCGCATAATTTAGGAATATTTGTTTCATATTGTGCAACAATATGCCTAAATAGTTGGCATATTAGGTTGTTCAGCAGCATGTGGGAGAACAGGCTATGGATATATTAACCGCCATGCAGGTATTTGTGACCATTGATGAACAGGGTAGCCTGACCAATGCGGCAAAGCATCTGGAAATGTCCCGTGCCAAGGTATCGCGCTACTTGGAAGAGCTGGAGAACCATTTAAAACTGCGCCTGTACCAGCGTACCACACGGCGTATTTATTTAACGCCAGCAGGTGAGAGTGCCTTGGCGCATTGCCAGCAGATACTGGCTTTGCAGCAATCCCTGCAACAATTGTCGCAATATAACCAGCCGGAATTAAGCGGGCAGTTGCGTATTACCATTAGCCCTACGCTAATGCAGGATGCTTTGGCTAAATACATTGTTGAGTTTGCCCAGAAGCATGCAGCGGTGAACATTGAGCTGGTAGCTTCGGAAGACACGCTGGATTTGCTGAGCCAACAAATTGATGTAGCCATACGCATCAGCAATGATGTGGCATCTGGTCTAATCGCCAAACGCCTGGGCTTTTGTCATTCAGTGCTGTGTGCTACACCACCGTATTTACTGCAATATCCGGCACCAGCGCAACCGGAAGACTTATTGCAGCATGCCTGTTTGGGGCACCGCCATGTAGGACGGGACTCCTGGCCTTTGCGTATGGCGGATGGGCAGTACCAGCGTGTACCGATACAGGTCAAGTATTGCTCCAACGATGCCACGGTATTGCTGGCCATGACCTTGCAGCATGCCGGTATTTGTATGCTGCCTACTAATTTGGCACAAGCTGCCTTACAGGATGGCCGTTTACAGCAGGTGCTGTCGGACTTTCCACCGGAAGCTTTGGGCATTCATGCCGTCTATGCATCGCGCCAGCATATGCCACGCCTGACACGGCATTTTCTAGATTATTTGGGGGAGTGTTTTGAGGTGGGTTAGGTCAGCAAGCCGGGCTGGTTAACAGACGCCGTAATAAATACTCATCAGTAGAATAGATTGTCCCGACTAGCACTTGTAGATTTATTTGATGGTATACGCTGTATCTTCGTGCCGTGATTTTCCCCAGCCTGTCCAGATATCGGTTAATACCACTTCTTTGCCTTTGATTAATTTGACTTTGGAAATGAAAACTCTGGGTGGACTGGTATCATCCGGCCTGCTTTTTTCAACCATGATAAAGGTATCTGGGCTTATCCATTCCAGACGTGCCGGTAAATCGACACTGCATTGCCCCATGGGTTGCTCGGCGGACAAACCGGAATTTCTGCCCAGGCTTAGGCCTGCACATACCGCACCTTTCATCACCAGTGTTTTGCCAGCTAGTAATGACTGATAGTCTGCCGCAAAGGCTGGTGAGCATATGCTTATAATGTAAAGCAAAATATATTTTTTCATTGCTATCTCTGTGGTCAATTTATAGGGTTGTTACAAAGTTAGAAAAAATCTTGATAAGGTTAACCACATCTACTTAACTTGAGTTCAGGATGAGTGTAAAAACTAAGTTATTGATAGATCTATGTTTATGGGAGCTTGAGGGCAACGCCCTCGAATCATCCCCCAAAAAATGCTTGCGTAGCAAGCATTTTTTGGGCTTTTGTATGGCATTGATGTGAACAAAGCCTGAAGCTTGAGTACCTTGAGAAATTTTATGTCTATAGAATAATAAGTTTTATCTCGAACACAGGTTGCTTAGGCTGTCTGGGTTAATCACATTTCAGAGTCACAATAATTGGGCATTCAGGATCATCCTGTTTTGTAATAGTAATCCAGTCTGCTTTTTCCCAGTCGTTAAATAGTTTCTCAAATCGTGGAATTAAATGAGAATGATCTTGAACTATGAAGCCACCCGGCTCCGCAACACCAAACGTTTTAATGGATAACCCAAACATTCCTGCTTTTAAAGCGACTTCCCCCCAAGGTAACAGAAACTTCTCAATAACTTCCCTTGAGAGAATATCAAAAACATCATATTGGGATGAGTCAAACCTACTTAAGTCTTCTACGACATCAGTCACCAGCATAAAATCAGGTAAAAAATAATCCTCACACATCTGCACGTGATCTTTTAACTTAGCAGTTATCTTCGCTATGTCTGGCATATTATTTAATTTTGATTCATTGATTAGTTTTAATAGAGTCTATTAAACAAAAAAGCCACTGCATTCCGCAATGGCTTTCTATGGCAAACCGCTAACTAGAAGTTAAGCGATATCATCCAGGTTTAAACCTAAACGTAGAGCCACTTCTTCATAAGCTTCAACTACACCACCCAGGCCCTGGCGGAAACGGTCTTTGTCCAGCTTCTTCTTGGTGTCTTTGTCCCACAGGCGGCAACCGTCCGGAGAGAATTCATCACCCAGCACAATACGGTCATGGAACAGGCCGAATTCCAGCTTAAAGTCCACCAGCATCATGTTGCCAGCGTCAAACAGGCCCTTCAGTACGTCGTTTACCTTGTAGGTCAGTACTTTCATCTGGTCCAGCTGTTCCTGTGTGGCCCAGCCCAGGCTGATCGACAGGGAGTCATTCACCATTGGGTCACCTAAAGAGTCGTCTTTATAGAACAGCTCAAAGGTTGGTGGTGTTAAAGGCGTACCTTCTTCCACACCCAGACGGCGACACAGGCTGCCTGCTGCATAGTTACGCACTACACATTCAACAGGAATCATTTTCAGGCGTTTAACCAGCACTTCATTCGGGGAAAGCAGCGCTTCAAAATGCGTTTCAATACCGGCTTCGGCAAGTTTCTGCATGATAAAAGCGTTAAAGCGGTTGTTTACCTGACCTTTACGTGCCAGTTGTTCCACTTTCTTGCCATCAAATGCAGAGGTATCGTCACGGAACACCAGAATCAAATGATCGGCATCTTCGGTTTGATACACAGATTTTGCTTTACCTGTATACAGTAAGCTTTGCTTTTCCATTTATAGGACCTTTCGATGTTACCCCAAACGGGTTTCCTATGGTGCTGCCTAGCAATGAGTCAATTAGGCAGGCCAGTTTTGATTGATCTGGGTCAGTATGTCGTTAGCCAAACCCTTTTCAATCAGCGTGTTCTTTTCGTCCTGCACGGTAATGGTGGTAGCAGCACCAGCCCGGTTCAAACGTAAGTAATAATTCTGGTTTTCCTGCTTGATCACAAAGAAACCAGCAGTCTGGTTGCGGTCAACCACATTGATGTTGGCCACACTCAGCGCAGCGCTCAGCAAGTCCCATACGCGGTTGGCATCACCTTCAATTTTCATCAGCGGATAGCCATTACCATCGGTAATCAGCACTGGTTTGGAAGGTGCACCCACACCGTCTACACCGGTACCAATAATAAGCGACTGGTCCAGCGATTGCGGAGCAGGCATTTCAAAACGGTTGCCGCGCTTATTGGAAAATTGCGGTGCCTGTTCCAGCGCTGCCGGATCAATTTTAGGCACCGGATAAATGGATGCAATCGGACGGGTCTGTTCATTATTAGGCCATTGTAATGGAGGCAGTACAATGGTGTCCTTATAGGCCATAGAGTTATTACTAATACTGAAAGTACTACAACCGGCCAAACCCGCAGCAGAGAGTACAGCAATCAGCCCAACGCGATACAGCATGGTAAATCCTCTAAAAAAGCCGCAATTACTGGCTTAACACCCCGGCAGCTAACAAGGCCTGATGAACCTGCGGGCGATAAGCGTCGGCTAATACGGTTAATGGAAGGCGAATTCCGGTTGTAATCTTGCCCATGTCAGCAAGCGCCCATTTTACAGGGATTGGATTCGATTCGCAGAATAATATCTGGTGCAACTCTTGAATAGTGTTGTTAAGTTGTTCCGCCAGTTCACGATTTCCCCTTAATGCAGCTTCGCAAACCTGGCTCATGGCGTGAGGTGCTACGTTGGCAGTAACCGAAATATTGCCACGTGCACCCAGCAGAATTAAGCGGTAAGCAGTAGCATCGTCACCGGAGTAAACCGCAATTTTGTTGTTCAGGCGCTGAATCAGGTCATGACCACGGTTCAGGTCGCCAGTAGCATCTTTTACCGCCACAATGTTATCAATATCTGCCAGGCGGATAATGGTGTCATTGCTCATGTCCACACCGGTACGGCCCGGTACGTTATACAGGATTTGTGGCAGGTCTACCGCTTCCGCAATGGCTTTATGGTGCTGATACAGGCCTTCCTGTGTCGGCTTGTTATAATAAGGTGTTACCAGCAGGGCAGCATCTGCACCAAGCTCTTTGGCGGTTTTGGTCAGCTCAATGGCTTCACGGGTGGAGTTGGCGCCTGTTCCGGCAATTACAGGCACGCGGCCATTGGCGGTTTTTACCACAGCCTCAATTACTTTGGCGTGTTCTTCTACATCCAGCGTAGCGGACTCGCCCGTAGTGCCCACGGCTACCAGGCTATGTGTACCCTGCTCAATATGCCATTCAACCAGTTGTTTTAAACCGTCCCAATCCAGTGCGCCATTTTCAAGCATTGGGGTAACCAGTGCCACAATTGAGCCATGAATGGGGGTTGCATATTGAGTCATTCTATTGCATATCCTGTAGTGTCAGCTATTGCAGGGCAAGGAAGGGTTGCAACTGGAATAGTGAGTCATTAACGCCGAGTGCCAAAGCCTAGCTTGTAAATGATGGAATGGTAAAAAACCCATGAGCGAAAGACAAGCATATTTAGACAAATAAGCACTAAATATTGGCAGGGCTAACTAAGCATGCATATATTGAAGGCTCAGCAGGCGCCAGTCAGGCATTGCAAATTGCACAATACAAAAAAGGCCAGATCAACGTCTGGCCTTCTGTACAAAACTGCAAATGTATGACCACTTGTGTTTTGCCGATTAATCTGGAGCGGGAAACGAGACTCGAACTCGCGACCCCAACCTTGGCAAGGTTGTGCTCTACCAACTGAGCTATTCCCGCGTGGCGACTATATTAGCGATTACAGGAATAGAGTCAAGCCTTTTTATATAAAAAATGTGAGAACGCTGCTTTTATAAGCTTTACATGCGGTGTTTGTACAAATTTTCTACCAGACAATAAAAAAATCGCTAGAAACTGGCTGCAATCTACAAAAACACAGTAGAAATAAGCATCTATTCATCGCTACAGTATTTGCAGGCACCTTATGGTGCGTAAAACAAATGCTGTAACAACAAGATTAGGCCAGCAATTTCAGTTATCGAGAGTGTTGCGCCTTTAAGTGAGGAATTCTCTGTGGGTATTTTAACTGTGCGTATATTGACTGCAGCGATTGTCAGCAGTGCATTAGCTATAAGCGCCTGTACCAGCTCAACGGGTAATAGTGCCACCGGGGTGGATCGTAAGCAGTTGATGCTGGTGTCCAGTGAGGCGGTTAATCAGGCTGCGGCGCAGGGTTATCAGGAAACACTGGTTAAAGCGCGCCAGCAAGGCGTACTTAATCCTAATCCGGCGACCTTGCAACGGGTACAGCGTATTGCCAACCGTTTAATTCCACAGGTGAATGTGTACCGCCCGGATGCGCGTAGCTGGAAGTGGGAAGTAAATACCATTAAAAGCAATGAACTGAATGCCTACTGTGCACCCGGTGGCAAGATTATGTTCTATACCGGCATTATTGATCGCCTGAGCCTGACCGATGATGAGATTGCCGCCATTATGGGGCATGAAATGGCCCATGCGCTGCGTGAGCATGGCCGTGAGCGTGCCTCACGTAGTGGCGCTACCCAGATTGGTCTAAGTGTGCTGGCTTCTGCCGTTGGGCTGAGCGAAGGGCAGACACAATTAGCAGGCATGGCAACACAGCTGGGCTTGGAGTTACCGTTTAACCGTGGGCAGGAAAGTGAAGCAGACTCTTTGGGCCTGGAGCTAATGGCGCGTGCCGGTTATAACCCGAATGCATCCATCACCTTATGGAAAAAAATGTCCGCTGCCAGCCAGGGCGAGCCACCACAGTTTTTAAGCACGCACCCTGGTTCGCAAAGCCGTATCCAGAACCTGCAGGCACTTATTCCCAAAGTGATGCCGTTGTATCAGCGTAGTGGACGTTAATTGTTAACTGACACCAACGTCAAACGTAAATTAAATATTCATTGCTTTTATTTAAAGAGGTTTGGAGGGCATGCTGCCCTCCAAATCACAGCAAAAAAGGTCTTCGCTTGCGAAGGCCTTTTTTGCGCCTTTGATTTTATAAGTATGACAATATATTTTTAATAAAATCAAAGGCAAAATTTTCAGATGGCTACACAACATCGCTACGGCATCCGAAAATTTGATAGGCTTACGCTGCAAGCAAAGCCGTGCTTCTTGCGGAATATATTCCTTATGCTCATGGCTTCGCCCTGAGCTGTGACTAAAGCAGCGCAAGACCGTAAAAAGCCTTATTTTTGTATGAGCAATTGGCTGGTTTATAGTATTAGTTCTTTAGCTGGGCACTAATCACACTGTAATGCACCAGTCCCTGCTGTTTTAAAAAGCCACATAAGCGTGCGGTCATGGCGATTTTTAGCCAGGCTGGCTGTAGTTTTTCTTTCAGGCTTAAGCTTGCCGAGCGTTGGCTGACAAAGTTGGCAAACCCCTCAAGTACTTCACTATCCAGATGCTGCACCTGAATGTTTACAAAACCGAGGCTACCAAGCTGCTGCTGAATCTGTTCTGGCGTGCATACCGAGGCCATGGGCACATCTGCAGCGTTTAGTAGTTGCCGGTACATGTGCTGTTGCCAGCGGCTGGCCTGTAGCCACTGTGCATCCAGCGTTAATGTGCTTAGCGCCAAACGTCCGTCGGGGCGCAGGCAATGCTGTGCCACGCGGGCAAAATCATACAGGCTGCTGGCGTGATACGCCGCATCCACACACAGTAGCGCATCAAAACCCTTTTGCTGTATTTGTTGCTCCAGTAGTTCGGGTAAGGGCAACTGGTCAAAACGGCCTTGTGTTATGAGTTGAAGGGCTGCTGGTTTGACGTGCTTAATATACTGTACCAGTGTCTGCTGTAGCTCCAGTGCATACAGCTGCTGCACCTGAAAGCGGCTGTGCCAGTAATGCAGGCTGGCACCCTGTCCGCAGGCCAGTTCCAGTACACGGTCATCTGGTTTTAGCTGGGCTGCCAGGCCAATGCGTTCAGCCAGTTGCTTGCAGGCAACTACATAGTCATTGGTGTTATGCCAGTAGCCCAGGTTTGACCAGCCTAAACCGTGTTGCGGCTGACCCAGTAAATGGCTGGCAATGGCAAACTGCTGTTCAGCGCTGGCAGGCATGTTTCGTTTTTATCCTCAATATCGGCCCTAAATCTCAGCGCTGCTATCGTCACTGGCAAAACTGATAGGCACCTGTAGATGCCCGGCCACCCGCATGGCAGACTGCACGGCCGATTCCAGCAGGGGAATGCCCATACTGGCCCACGACCCGGCAAAAAACACCTGTCGCCCGGCTTCCTGATGCAGTGTTTCCAGCGTTTGCAATGCGCGCTGGCTCTCATGGTCCACCACCGCACGGCACAAGGCAGTGCGGGAAATCACTTCATCTGCATGTGGTTCAAACAGCGGGTTCCAGGTCTGGAAAATGGCGGGCTGCTGTTGCAGCGTGGGCTCCACGGCATTCACCCATACTGTAAACATGGAGGCCGATAAGTCCGGTTTTATGCTGTAGTTTAATGCCGTCCATTCGCGGCGTTTTGCCGGCATAAAGCGGGTATCACGATGTACCCATAACTCGCCACGGTCAAACTTGAACTGCTTAAGCAGGGCCAGTTCGCGGCCAAATTGCTGTTCATCCAGAAAGCCCAATTGGTTGGTAGGTGTCGCCACCACCACATAGTCAAACAGTTGTTGCTCGCCACGGGCATTGGCAACCAGTACTTTTGTCTGCTTATCCTCATCCACATGCTGCAAGCGGGTTACCGGGCTACCACTTATAAAAGATATGTCTTGCGCCAAGCCTTGAACCAGTGCAGGAGTGCCACCTTGCAGGCGCACCAAAGGCACACCATGCATGATCTGATCCAGCATCTGTAGCAGGCGCAAGGCGGGCCAGGCCAGCAGGTAGGATTCATCACAGGTACAAATAGTGGTCAGAATAGGCAGGATCACCCCGCGCCAGAACAGGGGCGAAAAGTCATGCTGCTGCATAAACTCGCCCAGCGTAATGTCCTGGTTCTGTTTTTCACCCAGGCGGTAGGTCAGCAAGCCAAGCCTTAAAAATTCCCTGATAACGGTCAGGGTATTGCGGTTGATATGCCGCCAGCTACCCAGCATGGGAATGTTGGCCAGGGGCAGGCGTGTGGTACGAAACCAGGTTTTATCAGTAAAGGTATTTTGCCGGTTTAGCCAGTTACAGGAAACAAAGGTTTCTACACTAAAGGTACCTACTCCTACATGTTTGGCCAGTGCCAGCGTGTTTTTCCAGATTAACGGACTCATCACCCTTAATGGCACATCCACAATGCCGCCATGCAAAAATACGGTATGGCTATCCATGCCACGTTGTGCCAGTGCCTCAAAAACGGTCACATCATGTCCGGCATCTTTCAATAATCGCGCAGTGGCCAGTCCCGCCATGCCGCTACCAATAATCGCCACAGATTTTTTCATGGTTGATGTCAGTAAAAGTGAATATACAGGTGTAAGGATAGTTTAAAAGGCAATGAAGTGAAATTGATGAAAGTGACAGTACAGTACATGTCAATTATGCATAAAGACTTAAAAAAGCCTTAATGTACGGGCATAAACATGATTGGTAACACAATTCAACGTGGATTGTAGGCAAAAACTTAATGATGCAGGAACAAATCCTGCTTTATACTTCCAGTCATCTTTAGTCAGAATTCCTATATATGGGTAGTGGTTGTTGTACCTTCGCTGATATTCATTTTTCAGACACGCTGCTGTCGACATCTTTTCCGTGTTTGCCGTATTTTAAACACAATCCGCAATTCCAATTAAAACAACAACAGTGCCGCGTGGTATTTCAGGCCATTAAACTGGAGGTCGCCGCATGATTTTTGAATGGATGTCTGATCCGGCAGCATGGGCAGGTCTTGCCACGCTGGTGGTGCTGGAAATTGTACTGGGTATCGACAACCTTGTTTTTATTGCCATTCTGGCTGATAAACTACCCCCGGAACAACGTAACAAAGCACGCCTGATCGGTTTGACGCTGGCATTGGTGATGCGGCTGGGGCTACTGGCTTCGGTGGCCTGGATTGTCACGCTCACCCAGCCCCTGTTTAACGTATTTGATTATCCCTTTTCCGGACGCGACCTGATCCTGATTTTTGGGGGTATTTTCCTGCTGTTTAAAGGCACCATGGAGTTACATGAGCGGCTGGAAGGACATCAGGCACCCAAGGGTAACAATCCGGTGCATGCGGCTTTCTGGGTAGTAATTGCACAAATTGTGGTACTGGATGCCGTATTCTCGCTGGATAGCGTGATTACTGCGGTAGGCATGGTCAAGCATTTGTCGGTGATGATGATTGCGGTGATTATTGCGGTTGGCGTGATGATGCTGGCTTCCCGACCACTGATGAGTTTTGTTTCCAAACACCCTACCGTTGTGGTGCTGTGTCTGGGTTTTCTGATGATGATTGGCTTTTCGCTGATTATTGAAGGCTTTGGTTTCCATATTCCAAAAGGCTACCTGTATGCCGCCATTGGCTTCTCGGTACTGGTGGAGGCCTTTAACCAGGCCGCGCGCCGTAACCGCGAACGTATTATTACCTCCAGTGACCTGCGTGAACGTACTGCCGATGCAGTGTTGCGCCTGCTGGGTGGCAAAAGGGCAGCGGCAGAACCGGTAGAGCTGGGCGAAGCGGGTGCGCTGGCCAAGGAATCACTGGCCAATGAGGTATTCTCCCCTGAAGAAAAAGGCATGATTCATGGTGTGCTGACACTGGCCGAACGTCCGGTGAAGTCGATTATGACCCCGCGCCCGGATATCGAGTGGATTGACCTGGATGAAGACGAAGCGACGATTCGCGAGCAGATTATTGGCATGACGCATTCGCGCTTGCTACTGGCACGCGGCACGCTGGATAATCTGGAAGGCATGGCATTAACCCACAATGTATTAAGCAATTATTTTGAGAAAGGCACCCTGTGTTTTGAGGATTCCTTACGTCAGCCGCTGATTGTGCATGAGAATATCAAGGTGCTTAGCCTGATGGAGCAGTTGCGCCAGGCACCATTACAGCTGGCGGTGATCCTGAATGAGTATGGTTCGATTGAAGGGATTGCCACGCCGATTGATATTCTGGAGGCGATTGCAGGTGAGTTCCCGGATGAAGAGCAGGATGAAGACAGCGAGGTGCAACTGGAAGATGGCTCGTGGCTGGTGGAAGGCGCCAGCGATATCCGCCGTATTTCCCTGTTGATTGACAAGGATCTGGTGGATGAGGCAGATCAGTATTCCACCCTATCGGGTTACTTGCTGTTGAACCTGGGGCATTTACCGGCTGTGGGACAAAAGCTGCGCAGTGATGGCTATCAGTTTGAAGTATTGTCGCTGGATGGGCATAAGATCGATAAGGTCAAAATCAGCCTGCAGCAGGCACCGCATGTTGAAACGCCCGATTAATCGGGCGTTTTGCTTTAAAAGCGCTAGCGTAGATACGCTTGCCGTACTTATGCACGGCAGCGTTTTTTGCTACACTAAGCCCCCTGTTTTAAATGGCTACGCGCAACCATGCATTGTCCGTTTTGCAACGCACCAGATAGTAAAGTGATCGATTCGCGACTGGCGGCTGAAGGCCGACAGATTCGTCGTCGTCGTGAGTGCGTGGCCTGTGCAGAGCGCTTTACCACGTTTGAATCCTATGATGTGGTGATGCCACGGGTGATCAAGTCTAATGGGCGCAACCAGCCCTTTGATGAAGAAAAGCTGCGTAACTCGCTGATGCTGGCCTTGCAAAAGCGCCCTGTTAACATGGAACAGATTGAAACCACCCTGTCTGAAATTGGCCAGAAAGTGCGCCGGCTGGGTGAACGCGAAGTCAGCTCGCGGGTGATTGGTGAAATAGTCATGCAGTCCCTGTACAAGCTGGATCACGTGGCCTATGTGCGTTTTGCCTCGGTATACCGTGATTTTCAGGATGTGGATGCCTTCCGCCGTGAAATTGAACAGATGAATGATGCACAGGCGAATAGCGCAGACGTGCAGGGTGGTCAGCCAACATGAGTCAGCCCCTCCACCAGCCAGCGGCACTTCAGCTGGAAATAGACAGCGTTTTTATGCAGCGTGCCATTCAACTGGCACAGCAGGGTGTGTATAGCACCCGGCCTAATCCGGCGGTGGGTTGTGTCATTGTGAAGGATGGCCAGATCATCGGTGAGGGTTTTCACCCCAAAGCCGGTGAACCGCATGCCGAAGTATTTGCATTAAGGCAGGCTGGTGTGCAGGCAGCACAGGCTACGGCCTATGTGACGCTGGAGCCCTGTGCGCATTATGGCCGCACGCCACCGTGTGCCGAAGGCCTGGTAAAAGCCGGGGTGAGCCGGGTAGTAATGGCCAGTCTGGACCCTAATCCGCTGGTTTCCGGTAAAGGCAAGGCCATACTGGAAGCGGCGAGCATTAGCACCACCGTTGGCGTGCTGGAGCAGCAGGCCAGGGATTTAAATAAGGGCTTTTTGCAGGTAATGGCGGGTGGCCGTCCCTATGTACGCCTAAAAATGGCAGCCAGCCTGGATGGGCGTACTGCCATGGCTTCCGGGGAGTCCAAATGGATTACCGGGCCGGAGGCGCGGCTGGATGTACAGCACTGGCGTGCCTTAAGCGGAGCGGTGATTACCGGCATCAATACTGTACTGGCAGATAACCCCAGTTTAAATGTGCGTGAACTGGCCAATCATTTTCCGGTTGATAAAGTAGTGCAGCCCTTACGCGTGGTACTGGACCGTCAAGGGCGTTTTTCTGCCAGCGCCAGCAACCTGTTACAGCAAAAAGACCAGTTGCTGGTGGTTGGCCTGGCTGCACAGCCCATAGCAGGTGTGACGTACTGGCCTACCTTGCCGCTGGCAGAGTTGCTGCAGCAGTTAAAAGCCGACAGGAAAATATATGATGTGCTGGTGGAAGCCGGTCCAACGCTGGCCGCAGCATTCCTTGAGGCTGGCTTGGTGGATGAATTGATTGTGTATCTGGCACCGACCATTCTGGGTAGTCAGGCGCGCCCCATGTTTAATCTGGCTTTATCGCGCATGCAGGAACAATACCGGTTACAGATTTCTGAACTACGTCAGGTTGGGCAGGATATTCGCGTGATTTTAAAGCCAGCCCAATCTGCCCCGCATGCAGATGTACATGCTGCCGGGGTATAATCAGGCCATATGAATAGCGAATCCACCGTTTACCACAAACGCAAACATGCTGCCCGTACCACGGATGATTATCTGTTTCATCAGCTGGTGCCTTATCTGGGTAACAAACGCCGTTTGCTGCATCTGATTCTGGCTGCCCTGGAGCAGACGGGTACCCTGGGCCGTAACCGTAAAAAGCCGCCCGTATTTGTAGACCTGTTTGCTGGCAGTGGTGTGGTATCACGCCTGGCACGGCAAAATGGCTATAAGGTGATTGCCAATGACTGGGAACCCTACAGCCATGCCCTGAACCATGCCATTCTGGCCTGTGTGGATGCGCCTGATTTTGCCGCACTGGGTGGTTATCAGGAAGCCATTGACCATTTAAACAGCCTGCCGGAAGTGAATGGCTGGGTATCGCGCAATTTAAGCCCGCGTGATGATGATTATTACGATCCGGCGCGTGACCGTTTGTTTTTTAAGCGCCGTAATGGCATGCGTATTGATGCCATGCGCAACCAGATTTCAAGCTGGCAACAACAGGGTATGATCAGCTCGATTGAAATGAGCGCGCTGCTGGCGCCCTTGCTGTATTCGGCCAGCTTTGTCAGTAATACCAGCGGTGTGTTTAAAAGTTTCCATCAGGGCTGGGGTGGTAAAACCCAGACAGCGCTGGAGCGTATTGACTCCATGCTGTGGCTGTCGCCCAGCCGTTTCTGCCCGATAGGCAACCCCAAGTTTCTGGCGGCGGAAATGTGGTGTGTGGACGCCCAGTACCTGGCTACCCAGATGGCCGGTTTTAATGTGGATGTGGTCTATCTTGACCCCCCGTATAACCAGCATGCCTATAGCAGCAACTACCACGTTTTAAATGCGCTGACCTTATGGGATCAAGTGGATTTACCCACGCCGGATACCCCGGGCTATAAGAGTGGTATTGACCGCGCGTGGCGCAAGGAACGACCTAGCCCTTATAACTCGGAAAAATATGCCACCGAAGCTTATATTGAGTTGGTGACGACGCTGAATGCGCGCTTTATCCTGACCAGTTACAGTACCGATGGTAATATTCCGCTAAAGGATTTGCTGGCGGTTAATCTGGCGCGGGGCCGGGTGACTTTACTGTCGCAGGATGTGCCGCGTTACCGGGTCAGCAAGCAGCGCCAGTCTGACCGGGCGCGTACACTGGAATTTATTGTGATCACCGATACACAGACCAAATCCAGGCAAACCATTAACCAGTTGCTGGCGCAGTTGTATCATTTTGCCGAGCTGGGTGGGGTGGATACCTCCGGCCCAAGTACCCAGCTGGATTTATGGTAAGTTTTAACCCGAGGAGCAACGCACATGTTTACAGGCATTATTGAAGCGGTAGGAAAAGTGACCTCTCTGGTGAATACCGG
>JASLIR010000378.1 GCA_030152125.1 Alkanindiges sp. | reverse complement strand
TTTTGGCCGGCGTACCGTAATACCAGTGACCTGTTTACGCGGGTTGCGCTGAGTCTGGTTTGCTGCTGCCGTCATGTCCGTACATCCTGATTATTATATTGCTGACATACATTATTGTCAGATAGCGGACAGCCTGTATATGGCAAAAGCGCTTAGTAATTGATCAAAATGCTCAAATAAAAACAGCCTGCCATGTAGCACGGCAGGCTGTGCAGAATCACCTTAAAGATTCTCCAGTATTAATATTTCAGCTTTATGCCCACCGTATAATTGGCTGGTGCACCATAAAACGCCTGCCCATCATTAAAGCTGTTTAAATACTTCTTATCGCCAATATTATAACCATTAGCCTGTACACTGATATGATCATTCACCTCATAGCTTGTCATGAGGCTCAACAGGGCATAATCCCCCTGACGTAAATAGGCATCATAATCTGCATCATAACGCTTAATCTTCGCTTGCCATTGTAAGCCTGCACCCAGTTTTAATCCTGGAATGACGGGTAGCGTGTAGGTGCTTAACAGATTAAAAGTCTGATTTGGATTATAAGTGCGTGCCTCACCACCATTTTTCAGGTCCTTTAAATTAAATTGTACATAACCCAGGGAAAGATTCAGGTTATCGGTCACCTGACCCGCTAATGTCACTTCTATGCCTTGCGCACGTAAATCACTCACTTCAACTTTATGGTTCAGTGGATTGCCATCAGAAGAACGCAGCGGATAATTACTTTCTGTAGTTCTGAACACAGCAAATGTTCCTGTCAACTGATTATCCAGCCAAGCGCTCTTTACACCCATTTCATAGCTATCACCATCAATGGGTTTGGCCGCTTGGCCTGTAGCAGCATCAACACTGGTTTGTGGGCGGAAAATAGAAGTGTAACTGGCATAGCCCGTATATTCCGGGGTGAAATTGTAGGTGACTCCCACATAGGGTGAGACTTTATTTTCACTAAAAACCACTGGATCACCATAACTGACACCCGTACTGGTTGCCTGTACATAGTTTGCCCCCAGAATCACTTTTAAATCATCATTTAAATGCACACGGGTTGCAGCATAGATAGATTTAATTTTTTCCCTGTACTTGGCCGTTTCATAAAAGTCCGAAAACTTTACTGAAGTGGGCGTCCAGCTTGCCCAGTCAGTTGTACACTGAGTGTAGTACACATCTGCACCAGATCCACGCTCGCACTGCCCTACCCGGCTATCGGTAATTTCCCCACTTTTTTCATGATCATGTTGCCAGTTTTGTGCGATCGTCGCACCAATGACGAGTTCATGCTGTTGACCGAATAATTCAAATGCACCATTTAAATTGATGTCGGCACTCTTGCGGCTATTTCTTTCCTGGTAACCACTGGCATAAAGATCAACATCTGAACCCGTTGCTGTTGGATAACCGGAATAATACAAGAGCTGGCTTTGACGGTCTTTTTGATCATAGTTATAACTAAAATTAAGCTTCCAGTTGTCATTGATCTTCTGTTGCAACTCCACAAACGTATTTTGTGACCGGTTATCCCAATAGGTCCAGTCCGGGTTTGGATTATAAGAACCCGCATAGCTGATCTGTTTGCCATTAGCATCCATTAACGGCAATGCGCCCCAATCCACCGCATTTGGTTTGCGGTTGTCCCGGCTATAGCCAACAGTCAGCAGGGTACTATCAGTTAAGTCTGCGGCAAGGCTGACGGCAAGGCCATTTTTTTCCACAGAATAACGATCCAGATAATAATCGCCGGTTTGTTCATAACCCAGCAAACGCCCACGAACACGGCCATCCGTAGTTAAGGCGCCGGATACATCAGCCTCATAACGTTGGGTGTTCCATGAGCCATAACTCAGGCCTAGATTAGCCTGCAATTCTTTGGTTGGACGTTTGCGGATATAGTTAATGGTCGCACTGGGATCACCAAAAGCATTCATCAGGGCATCAGCCCCTTTCACCACTTCAATACGGTCATAAAAATAGCTGTCCGGATCGGTGTCATTATAATTCCATTCACTGGCTGGAAAACCCACCCCATCCACCAGGATATTGGAAATTTCAAAACCGCGTGCGGTATAGACTGAACGATCGGTCTCTGTGGCCTGGACGGTGACGCCCGGTGTATTATTCAGCACTGCCCTGCTGGATGTTAATGCAAAGTCATCTATTTGCTGCCGCGTCACCACATTCACAGTTTGCGGTGTTTCCTGCACGCTTACATTTAATTTATTGGCACTCGTGCTTTTTTTCACAGTGTAGCTATTGCTGGAAGAGGTGTCCTGTTTATTAGCCACCAAATGGATAGTAGGCAAAGTGTCCTTGGGTTGTTCTGTTTCAGTAGGCGTGTTTTCCACTGCATACGCAGATGACAATAACATCGCCGTCATCAGCATGGATAATTGAAATGGCAAAGCCCGATTAAATAGCATACATACCCCAGCAATGGCAAAAACCATAATTTAAATGATAAGCATTATTATTTTAATTTAGATCATTATTTTATCAAGCATAAAACAAAGAGTGAAGTTCATCACCCTGAAAGCTATGGTTTTTTAGTTTTAAGGCTCAGTTAATGTAGCACGACAGGATAATCAATCCGCGTAAAGGCCGCATTGATCCGGTTGACATCATCCCCCTCAATCACCTGCTCCCCCACATAGACTACCGGTACGCCCTGATAGCCTTTTTCGGCAAACAGGCGTTCTGCTACGGCATCCTGCTCCACATCAATTTCCTGAAATGGCACATGATAAGTCTCAAATTTTTTCTTCAGGCGTTTGCAATAGCCGCACCAACTGGTGCCATACATAATGATTTTTTCTTTGGGTGGCGGCAAGGTGGCATAGTAATCCAACAGCTTTTGCTGTTTCTGTTGCTGGATATATTGCCAGCCGCCAATCACTGCAATCGCTATGAACCAGCCCAGAATAATCCAGCCCAGGGTATATTTCTTTATCATGCTATTTTTATACTTCACTGCTGATCAGCGTTTTAGCTAAGCAGCAGTATAGTAGATTTCCCGGCTTATCCCAATGTCTGTTGTAAAGCCGGCCTTTCCAGCAAACCGGCTACATAGCGCTCAAAGGCTGGACGGGACGGAATAGTTTTAAACTGCAAGCCCCAGCGCAACTGTGAACCTACATACACATCGGCTGCGGTAAAATGATCAGCTGCGATAAACTGCTTATCAAGCACGGCTTGTTCCAGCATATTGATCACGCGTTCATAATCCCCATAGCCGACAAAAGTCTGTTGCTGTGCTGTAGGGTTCACGCCCAGCTTCTGGTTGGTGATGGCATGCTCCGCAGGCCCTGCTGCAAAAAACAGCCAGCGGTAATAATCCGCGCGCTCAGTCAAAGCTGGCGCTAAACCTTTTTCAGGAAAGGCATCGGCCAGATAGGCACAAATGGCTGCGGTTTCGGTAATGATTTTCCCGTTATGCTGGATAGCTGGCACTTTGCCCATGGGATTAATGGCCAGATATTCTGGCGACTTCATACTGGTGGCAAAATCCAGAACCACCGTTTCAAAAGGCTCACCTACCTCAGCCAGCATCCAGTGAACAATTTGCGCCCGCGAATAGGGGTTGCTGTATAACACCAATGACATATTTTCTCTCCATGAATAATCTTTTTTAACAGCTTGACTCGTTTAACAGCCTTGCTCTTTTAACAACCATCCTATCCTAGCAATGCCGAAGGTCATCAGTATGACCAGGTGCGTATAGGCTTTGTAAGCCCTACAAAAGTCCCTATATAAAAATAAAAAAAGCCCATCACAGGGATGGGCTCTTTGGCATGCAATAAACCAATTAAATGTTCAGGTAATCCAGAATACCTTCGGCAGCTTCGCGACCTTCCCAGATGGCTGTTACCACCAGGTCAGAACCACGTACCATGTCACCACCGGCAAAAATTTTCGGGTTGCTGGTCTGGAACTTGTAGGTTTGCTGTTCAGCAGCAACCACACGGCCTGAACCATCCAGCTGGATGTTGCTGGCATCAAACCAGTTGGCAGGGCTTGGGCGGAAACCAAAAGCCAGAATCACAGCATCAGCTGGCAGCACTTCCTCGGAACCCGGAACAGGCTCCGGCGAACGGCGGCCACGGCTATCCGGCTCACCCAGTTGCGTAGTAACTACCTTAACGCCAGTTACCTTGCCCTCAGCATCACCCACAATTTCAATCGGCTGACGGTTAAACAGGAACTCAACGCCTTCTTCACGCGCATTTTTTACTTCGCGCACAGAGCCCGGCATGTTGGCTTCATCACGGCGATAGGCACAGCTTACCTGGGCAGCACCCTGACGGATAGACGTACGGTTGCAGTCCATGGCAGTGTCGCCACCACCCAGTATCACCACTCGTTTGTCTTCCATGCTGATGTAGTCAGCAGGGTTCTTTTCCCAGCCCTGACAACGGTTCACATTGGCAATCAGGAAGTCCAGTGCATCATACACGCCATTCAGCTCTTCACCAGCAAAACCGCCTTTCATGTAGGTATAGGTACCCATACCCATGAACACGGCATCGTAATCAGCCAGCAATTCATCGATGGTTACATCAGTACCGATATCGGTATTCAGACGGAACTCGATACCCATTTCTTCAAAGATCTCGCGACGGCGTACCATCACGTTCTTTTCCATCTTGAACTCTGGAATACCAAAAGTCAGCAGGCCACCAATTTCAGGGTTACGGTCAAATACTACCGGCTTAACCCCGGCACGCACCAGAATATCGGCACAACCCAGACCAGCAGGACCAGCACCAATAATGGCTACTTTCTTGTCAGTCCATTTTACCTGCGACATATCCGGGCGCCAGCCTAAGGCAAAGGCGGTATCGTTAATGTATTTTTCAGCATTACCAATCGTCACTGCACCAAAGCCGTCATTCAGGGTACAGGCGCCTTCACACAGCCGATCCTGCGGGCATACGCGGCCACATACTTCCGGCAAGGTATTGGTCTGGTGGCACAATTCTGCCGCCTGGAACAACTGCCCTTCCGCAATCAGTTTCAGCCAGTTTGGGATGTAGTTGTGTACCGGACACTTCCACTCGCAATACGGATTACCACAGCCCAGACAACGATGCGTCTGGTTGGCCGCCACTTCGGTGCTATATGGCTTGTAAATTTCTACAAACGCAGTGGTACGGACATCGATGTCCTTTTTATCCGGGTCCTGACGCGGCACATCCAGGAACTGAAAATCGTTGCTTAGGCGCTCAGCCATAATTGTCTCCGTGGGTCGGTGTCGCTTTTATGCCACGACACCTGCCTCTGTACGAAATTGGAAATGCTTATTGTGGGTCTGCTTTCGTGGTTTTTAACAAACCACTCAAGCTGGCAGCTTTTGGCTTCACCAACCAGAACTTGCGATTATAGGAATCGAATTCATCCAGTAATGTTTTACCCCACGCACTGCCAGTTTCCCGCACATGCTCTTGCAAGATTTCCATTAAGTGATGACGGTAATCTTCCATCGGCTCAGTTGAAATACGGTTCAGGTCAATCAGTTCGTGGTTGCAGTAATCGAAGAAGTCACCTTCCAGATCAAGTACATATGCAAAACCACCAGTCATGCCCGCACCAAAGTTGTGCCCAACCTTGCCCAGTACGGTTACCACACCACCAGTCATGTATTCACAGCAATGGTCACCAGCGCCTTCAATTACCGCAAAGCTGCCGGAGTTACGCACCGCAAAACGCTCACCTGCCGTACCCGCTGCAAACACTTTACCGCCGGTTGCACCATACAAACAGGTGTTACCAATAATCGCAGTTTCCTGGGATTTAAATGGCGAACCTTTCGGTGGGTAGATAGAAATACGGCCACCAGCCATACCCTTGCCCACGTAGTCGTTAGCATCACCTTCCAGGCGAATGTGCAAACCGCCCGCATTCCACACACCCAGCGACTGACCCGCAGTACCGGTCAGTTGCAGGGTAACCGGTGCAGTTTCCATGCCCAGGTTGCCATGACGCTTGGCAATTTCACCAGACAGACGCGCACCAATGGAGCGGTCACAGTTACCCACATTAAACTCGAAAGTACCACCATCACAGCCTTCAATCGCAGGCAGCATGGCTTCCACCATACGCTCAGCCAGCACACCTTTGTCAAATGGCTCGTTTTTGGTTACCTGACAATAATGCGGCTTGCCGTTTGCAGAAGGATGACTATGCAGCAATGGGCTCAGGTCCAGGTTGGCATGCTTGTTGGTATTTCCAGAAATCACATCCAGCAGGTCGGTACGGCCAATCAGGTCACGCAGCGAGCTTACACCCAGTGCAGCCAGCCAGTGACGGGTTTCTTCAGCAATAAAGCGGAAGAAGTTGATCAGCATTTCTGGCTCACCAATGTAATGCTCTTCACGCAGGTGATCCTGCTGGGTCGCTACACCAGTGGCACAGTTGTTCAGGTGACAGATACGCAAGTATTTACAGCCCAGCGCAATCATTGGTGTAGAGCCGAAACCAAAGCTTTCCGCACCCAGAATGGCCGCTTTTACCACGTCCAGACCAGTTTTCAGGCCACCGTCAGTTTGTACACGCACTTTATCACGCAGGTCATTGATACGCAGTGCCTGGTGCGCTTCACTCAAGCCCAGTTCCCATGGAGAACCGGCATAATGAATAGAGCTTAATGGCGACGCAGCGGTACCACCGTCATAACCGGAAATGGTAATAAAGTCGGCATAAGCTTTGGCCACACCGGCAGCAATCGTGCCTACACCAGGCTCAGATACCAGCTTCACCGATACCATGGCATCCGGATTCACCTGCTTCAAGTCAAAAATCAATTGAGACAAGTCTTCAATCGAATAAATATCATGGTGCGGTGGTGGGGAGATCAATGTTACACCCGGTACGGAATAACGTAAACGCGCAATCAGGCCATTTACTTTACCACCCGGCAACTGACCGCCTTCACCCGGCTTGGCACCTTGCGCCACTTTAATCTGCAATACTTCAGCAGAACGCAGGTAAGCCGGGGTTACACCAAAGCGACCGGAAGCGATCTGCTTGATTTTGGAGTTACGGATGGTGCCATAACGGGCTGGGTCTTCACCGCCCTCACCGGAGTTGGAACGGCCACCAATGGTATTCATGGCAATCGCAATCGATTCATGCGCTTCTGGCGACAAGGCACCCAGCGACATACCGGCAGAGTCAAAGCGTGGCAGAATCGCCTCAACAGACTCAACCTGATCCAGTGCAATGCTGTTATCGGTTTTCAGTTTAAACAGGTCACGAATGGTAGCGATTGGACGATGGTTCACCAAATCCGCATAAACACGGAAATCTTCATACTTGCCGGAACGTACCGCTACATGCAGCGCGTTAATCACATCCGGGTTAAAGGCATGATATTCCTTGTTGAATACGAATTTCAGCAGGCCACCCTGATCCAGCGGCTTACGGGCAGACCAGGCCAGGCCAGCCAGAATACGCTGATCGGTTTCCAGGTCTTCAAATGTCGCACCGGCAATACGGCTTGGTACGCCTTTAAAGCACAGTTCAACCACCGCAGTAGACAAACCAATGGCTTCAAACAGCTGACCGCCACGGTAGGAGGCAACGGTAGAAATACCCATTTTGGACAGGACTTTCAGCAGGCCTTTATCAATACCCTTACGGAAGTTGGCCTGGGCATAAATCGGGTCACCCAGCAAATCGCCTTTGGCAATCAGCTCGTTGATCACATCATAGGCCAGATACGGATAAACCGCAGTCGCACCAAAGCCCAGCAACACGGCAAAATGGTGCGGGTCACGCGCCAGACCGGTTTCTACAATAATATTGGCATCAACACGCAGGCCAACTTCGGACAGGTGATGATGTACCGCACCAGTCGCCATAATCGCGTTGGCAGGCAAATAGCCCTGACGGATATTGCGGTCAGACAATACGAGCAGGCAGTCACCGGTTTTAATGAAATCTGCTGCTTCTTTGCAAATACGTGCCAGCGCCGCTTCCAGACCTTCACTTTCTTCGTAGTTCAGATCAATGGTTTGCATCCCATAACCGGGACGGTTTAAATGGCGTAACTGATGCATTTTGCTGTTGGACAGTACCGGGCTGGAAATAATCACCCGGTCAGCATGTTCCGGGCCCTGCTCGAACACATTATGTTCACGGCCAAAACAGGTTTCCAGCGACATCACAATCGCTTCACGCAATGGGTCGATTGGCGGGTTGGTCACCTGCGCAAACTGCTGGCGGAAAAAGTCAGCCATGTGGCGAACCTGTTTGGACAATACTGCCATTGGCGTATCGTCACCCATGGAGCCAACTGCTTCCTGACCGCTTTCAGCCAGCGGACGGATAATCTGGTCACGCTCTTCAAAGCTAACCAGGAACATTTTCTGGGCAGATTTCAGCGCATCGCCTTTCAGGCCGGCATCAATCAACTGCTCTTCCAGATCACCATCCACCTGTAAATTCAGGGCATGCTCACGCAACCATTTACGGTATGGGCGCATGTTTTTCAGGTGATTACTGATGTCCTTGGTGTCCAGCATCTTGCCGGTTTTGGTATCTACCACCAGCATCTGGCCAGGGCCTACACGGCCTTTGGATACCACATCTTCCGGCTTGTAACCCCATACACCAATTTCAGAGGCCAGCGTGATATAACCATTTTTGGTGATCACCCAGCGCGCAGGACGCAGACCGTTACGGTCCAGCATACAGATGGCATGACGGCCATCCTGAATTACCAGACCAGCCGGACCATCCCAGGCTTCCATATGCTTGGAGTTAAACTCGTAGAAGGCACGCAGGTCAGCATCCAGTGTTTCCACGTTTTGCCAGGCTGGTGGCACCAGCATGCGCAGCGCGCGGAACAGGTCCATACCACCGCCAACCAGAATTTCCAGCATGTTATCCAGGCTGGAAGAGTCGGAACCTGTACGGTTAACCAGCGGCTTCATGTCCAGCAGGCCAGGCAGTAACGGGTTTTCAAATTTAGGCGTACGCGCTACCGACCAGTTACGGTTAGCAGTAATGGTATTGATTTCGCCATTGTGCGCCAGATAGCGGAATGGCTGTGCCAGCGGCCAGCGTGGCAGCGTATTAGTAGAGAAACGCTGGTGGAACACCACAATATGCGACGCCAGACGTGCATCTGCCAAATCCGTATAAAAGCTGTCAATCGCTGCAGGCATCATCAGGCCTTTATAGCTAATGACAGTACTTACCAGCGTGGTCACATAAAATAATGGATCACTTTGTAGTTTTTGTTCGGCACGGCGACGCGCCAGAAATAACTTTCTGTTGAATTCAACTTCAGACAAACCAACCGCGTTGTTCACCAACACCTGTTCAAACACAGGTAATGAGCGCATGGCAATCTCGCCCAACGCATCATTATCAGTAGGTACCACACGCCAGGCCGCAACGGCTAACCCTTCCGCTGTAATTTCAGCATTCAGCACATCACGGGCATGTTTAGCCAGCGCTGGGTCAATATTCAGGAATACCGTACCGGCCGCAAAAATATCAGTCAGTTCTACGCCCAGCTTTTCCGCTTCAGAACGAAAAAATGCCTTGGGCATGGCTAATAATAGGCCACAACCGTCACCCGTCTTGCCATCGGCTGCAATACCACCGCGGTGAGTCATGCAACTCAGACTGTGAATGGCAGTTTGAACCAGATGGTGGCTCGCCTCACCCTGCATATGGGCAATCAGGCCAAATCCGCAGTTATCACGGAATTGCTCTGGCTGATACAGGCCCTGTGGCTGATCTTGCGCAACAGGGTCGTGAGCGGGAGCTACAGTATTAAGCGACGGCATGTGCATAGCGTACCCTTGTCTTGGCTATACTAACTAAACCCTGTTTCAGGTTTAGTCGAGAAAACGAGTAAGGCAACCTACTTTCTATCTCAACAATAAAAAGTAGCCATTACCCCATGAACCCAACCGGGCAGTTTGTTCAGTACGCCACGTTTATCGCGCGGACGACATACCCCACTACGGTGCAGGCTACTGCAAAGTGGGTTGATACAAACAAAAAACGGCGGTGTATTTTACAGAAAAACTGCAAACATACAAACTAATTTTGTAGCACAGCGCCCGTCACTTCCTGTCAGAAAGATGGGGAAGCTTTATTTGATTAAAGCAAGCTTTAGGCCAAAATAAGTTTGATGCTAAGAGAACAAACGTTGAATACAGGAGATTAACGCACCAGATGCGTTGACAGACCTTAATTCTGCACAATAATAGCACAAAGTTTCGGTTTATAAAAACAGCAGGCCCGCCCTAATTAAACGGGTCCTGAATAGATGCCTCAGGTGCTGGCGCAGTGCCAGCGGCATTACTGCCATTTCCATTGCCGGCTGCCGGGGACGTTGCAGGCACCACCGGTGCAGTCGTAGCGGTATTACCTGAGTTATGCGGCGCCTGTGCCAGCTGGCTGTTAATAACTGGCTCATTACTCAAAC
>JASLIR010000356.1 GCA_030152125.1 Alkanindiges sp. | reverse complement strand
CAGGCTACCGGCCCGGGTTTGGGTGGTAAAACCAGCCTGTTTGGCAAGTTAACTAAGGCTATTGAGCCATTTACCTCGCAAACCGCAGCAGAAGGTGCCTTGCCAAGCCTGTTTGCAGCCACATCGCCCGATGCACAGCCTGCCGGTTATTATGGCCCACAAGGCTTTTCTGAGTTAACTGGCCCGGTGGGTAAGGCAAAAGTATCCAGACGGGCACAGGATAAGGCGGTTGCTGCAAAGCTATGGCAGGTGTCGGCCGAGTTGACCAAAGTAAACTGGGAGTAAGCAGGCCGTGAATATCCTGATTTTTGGCGCCACTGGTATGGTGGGGCAGGGTGTGCTGCGGGAGTGCCTGCTGGCGGAAGATGTTAAGGCGGTCACAGTAATCGGGCGTAGCAGCACTGGTGTACAGCATGCCAAGCTGACTGAAATCATTCATGCTGATTTGTACGATTACCGTCTTATCGAAGCGCAATTGCAGGGCTTTGATGGCTGTTTCTTTTGCCTTGGCGTTAGCTCGCTAGGTATGAAGGAAGCGGAATATCGCCATATCAGCTATGACCTGACCCTGGCAGCGGCGCAGGTGTTGCAGCGCCTGAATCCGGATATGGTATTTACCTATGTGTCCGGTGCCGGTACAGACAGCACCGAACAGGGGCGGGTGATGTGGGCGCGGGTAAAAGGGGCGACTGAAAATGCCCTGCAAGGGCTTGGCTTTAAGGGCGCTTATCTGTTCCGCCCGGGTGCGATTATTCCCATGCATGGTGAAACATCGAAAACGCCTTATGCCACCACCTTGTACAAGCTGATTAAACCATTGCTGTTACTGCTGAAAAGGGTTTATCCGGACAAAATTCTAACGACTGAAATCATCGGGCTGGCCATGTTGAATGCGGCACGCTTTGGTGCGGCAAAGCCGGTACTGGAAACTGCAGATATCCGTCAGCTGGCTTTGCAGCGGGATGTTTAAGGTTACGGTCTAAATGATAAAGCGCAAGCGACGTAGGTGGCTTGCGCTTTTTTTATTGGCCTAGGCCGCCTGTGTAGGGTGGAATAGCGCAGCGTATTCCACCATAACGACATCTGATTTATCTCACATTGCGGGTTATGCAAAACTCGGGTTTGCTAGCGCCACCTTACAACATGGGATGTATTTTACCTTGTGGCAGGCTGGGCGTTAGCCCAGCTTTTTATTACTGCCCGAAAAGCTGGGCCAAGGCCGCAGCCTACATTATCGTATGCAGGGATCAAACCTGCGCCTGAATTACCCACACCAGGTCACCCAGATGTTCCGGGTTAGCCGGGTTGTTGTCATCGCGGGGCTGGTAAACCTCAGCCTGTTTAAAGCCGCTGTTTTTAAAGAAGCTGCTGACTTCATCCGGGGATACAAAATGGAAGGAAAAAGCACTTTTGGACAAAAACTTGAGCAGCTTGCTACTGTTCCAGATCAGTTTAGCCAGTTTATGCTTCACTGGTTCCGGGTATAAGTCGGTCAGGTAATAGCCTTGCGGAAAGTGCTTTAAATTATTGGAGATTACCTGCCATAACTGTTGCAGGCTATCCTTGGTGAAGTAGTTTACCAGCCCTTCGCTGATAATTACTAAGGGCTTGCCGCTGTCCAGCTGTTGCAGGCTTTTGGCAAATTCCGGGCTGAATAAATCCACCCCAATTACCCTGGCATAGGGCTGGCCCAGTTCCAGCAATGCCTGCTGCTTGATGTATGCCATGTCCGGCAGGTCAGCTTCCAGATAATCCACACCCGCATATTTCTGGCGGTAGCGCCAGCCACGTGGGGACAGCCCGGCGGCAATTTCCACCACCTGCAGGTCAGGATGTTTGGCAATCAACAAGTCTAGTTGACGGTCAATCAGGCGATGACGCAGCTTTAAGGTAGAGCGCATGCTGCCACCAACAAAGCGTTCGGCCAGTGTTTCCAGCGGGTGCATTAAGGTTGCCAGACGTTTGCCCTTGCTGCTGGTCAGGGCAGGGTGGGAGATACCCAGCAAAAACCAGATATAACCGGTGTAATGCGCAGTAAATGAAATATGACGATGCGGCGAAAGTGGTTTTTCTGTGTTGCTGTGCTGCCCTGCTGTCATACGATCCTCCTGCTGATCCCGACACAAATAAAAACAATGCTAGCCTAGTGGCAGCAAACTGACTCGTCAATGCAAAAACGCGCCAGATTCGCTGTCAAAAGTGCAATAAAGGGGCAAAACATGCCCTTAAGCAATGGGAAGCAGTTTTTGCATGGTAGCCTGGGTTTCTGCCCATAGCTCACCCAGTGCCAGCGGATGACTGATGCTGTCGCTACCCAGCTTGCCACGCATGCGTTCCAGACGCGCCTGGTTGGGCAGGGGCAGGTCGGACAGCGCATCCAGCGCCGTGCAGGCCGCAGCGCGGTCATTACACACCAGCCCCATGTCGCAACCGGCACTTAAGGCGGCCTTAATACGGGCATCGGCACCACCGGCCACACAGGCGGCCTGCATGCTTAGGTCGTCAGAGAACAGCACCCCATCAAACTGTAGTTTGTTACGGATGATGTCCTGTAACCAGAATGGCGAGAAGCCAGCCGGGTTTGGGTCTACCTGGTCATAAATCACATGTGCCGGCATTAGCGCATCCAGGTGATTCTTTAATTGCACAAAGGGCTGCATGTCGTTGTCTTCAATCTGTTGCAGCGTACGGTGATCCACTGGCGCCGCAATGTGCGAGTCGGCTTCTACCGAACCATGACCGGGAAAGTGCTTGCCGGTGGTAGCCATGCCAGCACGGTGCATACCCTGCATAAAGGCCTTGGCCAGGCTAATCACGCCGTCCTTGCCCGGGTGAAAACCGCGGTCGCCTATCACATGGCTAATACCGTCCACATCCAGCACCGGGGCAAAACTGAAATCCACCCCCACAGCCAGCACTTCTATCGCCATTAGCCAGCCGCACTGTTCAGCCAGTATCAGGGCCTGTTCGGCTTCCTGTTCATACAGCTGGCCAAAGGTGCGCATGGAGGGCAGGCGGGTAAAGCCATTACGCAGGCGTTGCACGCGGCCCCCTTCCTGATCCACCGCAATCAGTATATCCGGCCGGATCTGGCGGATACTGTCGGTTAGCTGGCGCACCTGTACAGGGTTTTCAATATTGCGACCAAACAGAATCAAGCCGCCAACCTGTTCGGCACGCAGCAGCTTTTCATCTTCATGATTGAGAGTGGTTCCTTCAATATCGAGCATTAACGCGCCAATCATGCAACAAATATCCAATAAATATGATGGTGAAAGACAATACCCGATTTACGAACAGTTTTGCTACATTGTAGGCAGGCAAATTGATAGTATTTTTTGCCAAATTGTGCGAGAAAGTATACAGTTGGTTCAGCGAGTACACAGCCGGTTTTGATTCAGTCAGGCGGTATGAAAAGCGGTTGAATAAACAATATGATCGACACAATTGATCGGGTCAGCAAACTGGGAAGTCCTTATTACTCATGAAACTACAAGCTTTAGCCTGTGCTGTTGCCATTGTCAGCGGCAGTTTATTTTTTTCCAATACTATTAATAATGCGTTTGCCGAAACAGCAGCTCCCATTAGTACGCTAACACCCACCCGCGAGCAGCAACTGGTGACCAAGCAGGTGGCCACCATGGTTGACCGCCAGCATTACCTGAACATGCACCTGGATGCACCAACCTCCGAGCGTGTACTGAGTATGTATTTTGACAGCCTGGACCCAGACCATATCTGGTTTTTACAGGCTGATATTGATGAATTTACCAAAAAATATGGCAGCACCCTGGGTGACAAGCTGAAAACAGGTGACCTGACGCCAGCCACTGAAATTTACCAGCGCTTCCGTACCCGCCTGAACAGCTATTACCAGTATTCCATGCAGCAACTGGATGTGGCGCAGGATTTACACCGTAACGACTTTATTGATACGGACCGCGAAAAAGCCGTATTTTTTGCTACCGAAGCCGAGCAAAAGGCCCACTGGCAGAAAATGCTGGTATCGCAACTGATTAACCTGACGATTAACAAGGAAGAAGAGGCGGCCAAGCAGAAAGCACTGAAGGATGATCCTTCGCTGGCTGCCGGACAGGATTTAACCCCGCCGGAAGACCTGACTCCGGTGAATACCCTGAAAAAACGCTTTAAGCGCCAGCTTGAGCAGCAAAAGCGGGTGAAGAATGACCGTGTGGTAGAAAGCGTGCTGAATGCCCTGCTGGCCACCTACGACCCGCACAGTAACTTCTTTGCGCCCGTGGAAGCCATGGAGTTAAGCCGTCAGACCACGCTGGCACTGGAAGGCATTGGGGTATCCATTCGCCCTGAACGTGGCAATGAAGACTATACCAAGATTGAAACCATTGTGGATGGTGGCCCGGCCAGCAAGTCTGGTCAGGTACGTTCCGGCGACCGTATTATTGGTGTGGGGCAGGATGGTGAGCCGATTGTTGATGTGATTGGCTGGCCGAGCGGCGAGATTGTAGGCCTGATCCGCGGCAAGCGTGGCACCAAGGTGACCCTGCGCTTGCTGGGTGCCGGTGCGGCGGCCAACCAGGCGCGTACGATTACCATCACCCGTGATGTGATTCAGGAAGAAGATGCCGGGGTGCGTACCCGTGTGGTGACTGTAAAGCGTGATAACGGGGAAAAGCGCGTTGGGGTGATTGAAATTCCATCGTTCTATTTAAACTACCGTGCACGCAGCCAGGGCGGCTCCTACCGCAGTGTGAGCGAAGACACCAACAAGGCCCTGCTTTCCCTGCAACAGCAGAAGGTGGAAGGCATTGTGGTGGATTTACGCAATAATCCCGGCGGTTCGCTGGAAGATGTAGCACGTATGCTCGGCTTGCTGATTAAATCCGGCCCATTGGTGCAGATTCGTGACAGCAACGGGAATGTGAGTGTGTTCCGCGATGAAGATGGCGGCTATCAGGCCTATAGCGGCCCACTGGCGGTGATTATTAACCTGGGGTCGGCGTCTGCCAGTGAAATTTTCTCGGCGGCTATTCAGGATTACCAGCGCGGTATTGTGATTGGCAGTACTACCACTGGTAAGGGCACTGCGCAGGAAGTAAAAACCGACCTGTTGTATCCGGACTCTACCTTAACCCTGACCAAGCGCAAGTTTTACCGGGTGACGGGTGGCAGTACCCAGAACAAAGGGGTGATTCCCGATGTGCCGCTGGTTAGCATTTATGATGAAGAGCTGGGTGAGCGTAAAGCCAAGAATGCGTTGAAGTGGGATACCATCCAGACCGCACCTTACGACCGTGAAGGGGTGGTAGCACCATTTATTCCTACCCTGGACGTATGGTCTGACCAGCGTGTGGTGAGTAATCCGCAGTTTAACTACTTAAAAGAGATTAGACGCCTGAGCGACAAAACCAAGAATGAAAAGCAGTTGTCGCTGAACATTGATATCCGTAAAAAGCAGATGCTGGAGATGGAAGCCAGCCAGCTGGCTGCTGAAAATGCCCGTCGCAAGCTAACCGGTGGTGCGCCGTATGCCAACTGGGAAAGCTATCAGGCTGCCCTGGATGCGCGTTCGGAGTCGCGTGCCAAAATGAAGGCGGCCCAGCGTCCGCAGTTGCCGGAAGATGAGGCCTATGTGACCGAGTCTGCCAATATTCTGCTGGATATGGTGAAACTGCAAAAAGATCACCCAACCCTAACTGCCAATGACCCACCGTTGCCGGCACCGGTAGTTGCTGCTCCGGCAGCCACGACTGTTTCTGCGGCTAAGTAAGCTGTATCCATGATGCAGGATAACCCGCGTAAAGCGGGTTTTTTCTTGCTGATAAATTGATCAAGTGGAAACCCTGCCATGTATATTGCATCTGCCTTTGCCTATAACCAGGATACTGCTGCCCTGTATGAACTGCTGAACCAGCGTGGGCTGTGTGAGGTAATTGGTGTGTCTGCTGAGGGGCTGCCAGTGATGTCGCACTGTCCGCTTATGGCAGTCCAACAGAATGGGCAGATGTTGTTACAGGGGCATTTAGCTCGGAAAAACCCGCTATTGGCGGTGCTTAATGGTGCAGTGCCTGTGCTGGTGGTATGTAATCTGGCGGATGCCTATATATCGCCTGCCTGGTATCCCGGCAAGCAGGAGCATGGCAAAGTGGTGCCTACATGGAACTATGCGGCCATTTATATTAGGGGCCAGTTGCAGGTGATGGAAGATGCGACGTGGTTAGGCCAGCAGATTACACAGTTAACCAGCGAGCACGAGCAGCGTATTGGTTCGGACTGGCAGGTAGAAGATGCCCCAGCGGATTATATTGAGCATATGCTGCAGCAAATTGTGGGAATACAGATTCAGGTGACGGACATTAAGGCAAAGTGCAAGGCCAGCCAGAACCAGCCACAAGCCAATCGGCTGGGGGGTGATACATGGCTTACAAGCCTTGGGTTATAGTGCGATGGCAGAAATGGTAGCGCGGGGTGGCTTTTAGCCTGATTACCTATTTTCGCGCATTCAGGGGGCAAAAAATGGCAATACAACCTTTATCAATTGATAAGGCTGCTGGCTTTAGGGTGGGATTAAGGCCTCCAGCGCTGATGATTATGTAATAGTTGCGGTAATTGCTGAATTGAGCCGGTGAGTACGCCATCCTGCTGCTGTAAAGCATGAGCCTGTGGCTTAACCCAGTAAGCAGCTATACCCAGTGCTTTGGCCGGTGCAATGTCGTTATGCCAGGAATCCCCCACCATCAGGCAATGGCTTGTTTGGCAACCCATTTGCTGGCAGGCATTGCTAAAGGCTTGTGCATGTGGCTTGCCAATGCCGGTTTCTTCACTAATACAAATGGCGTGTGCCTGCTGGTCAATGCCCAGCTTAAGCAGCTTGTTACGCTGGCTTTCGCTGGAACCATTGGTCAGAATGGCGACCCGGTAACCCTGTTGTAGCGCCAGATGAAAAGCCTGTTCTGCACCATGAGTAAACTGGATGGCATGCAGCGCCGCCTGCATAAATACACGGTTAAAGTGATGCGTCAGCGGCTCATCTACCACTTGTTGCTTTTGCAGCGGCGTTGCAAAACGGCGCAGGCGATATTCCTGTTTAGTAATTTTTCCGGTGGCAAACTGGCTATGCAGGGCTTCATTGATTGCATGGAAATGCTGCCAGAATAGCTGCTGGTCCAGCTGCTGCGCCTGCAATAACTGGTTAATGGCCTGTTCGCCGCCACGCTGGGCGGCTTGCCAGTCACACAGGGTATCATCCAGGTCAAAAATAATGCCTAAGCGGGCGGTCATGGATTATTCAGCACTGTCTTGTCACTGTATTGAAGGATGGTATGATAATCAATCGGGCATAAATAGCCTAATACGACTTAATGTATACAAGATAAAAATAGAGATTTAAAAAGTGAAAGAACTGTACGGTGATTTATTAATGCTGGCCAAACAGGGCCATTTTGATGTGGTTATACATGGCTGTAACTGCTTTTGTACCATGGGGGCGGGCATAGCCAGGCAGATTAAAAAAGACTTTCCCGCCGCCTTTGCTGCTGACCAACAAACCATAGCTAAGGATAAAAACAAGCTGAGTACCTATAGCAAGGCGCATATTCAGCATGGTGATATTGTTTTTATAATCGTTAATGCTTACACGCAATACAATTGGCGTGGCGATGGCCTTAAGGCTGACTATGCAGCGATTCGGCGTGTGTTTACCAGTATCGCCATAGAATTTCCACAGGCACGGATAGCTTATCCCTTAATTGGTGCCGGGCTGGCGGGCGGTGACTGGCAGGTGATTCCCGAGATTATTAATGATGCGTTAAAAGGGCTGGACCATACCCTGGTACGTTTTAACCCGGTTGAGCACACAGCAAAACCAGCGTAATGACAGAGGATACATAGCGAACAGGCCAGCTTGTGCAGAGCTGGCCTGTTCGGCTAACTGGTTAAACGGTCAAGGTGGCTATGGCTAAGCGGCTGCATTTAAGCAGCATTGTTTTGCGCTTTTACTGCACCTGCTGCGGTGGCTTCCGCGACTTCAAGCAGGCGGCCTGTTTTAACATCGTACACATAGCCATAAATGGGAATATAGTCCGGCACCAGTGGATGCTGGCGAATACGCTGCACATCCTCGGTCACGCTTTTTTCACGGTGGGCAATGGTATGCCATTTTACGTAGCGCCCAGCGACTGAACCTTTACTGCTGCCTACATCATGCCAGCCATCGGCATCAATTCTGGCGGTATCCAGGCTTTTTTCCAGCAAGTCGCCAATAATGTCGTCGGTAAACAGCTCCATACCGCAGTCGCTGTGGTGAATCACAAACCATTCGCCAGTGCCCAGCAGCTTGTGCGAAATCACCAGTGAACGGATGGCATCATCGCTAGCGCGGCCACCGGCATTACGGATCACATGTGCATCGCCTTCAGCCAGTCCGGCGTACTTGGCCGGGTCAAGCCGGGCATCCATACAGGTAAGAATGGCAAAGCCGCGTGCCGGGGGCAGTGCTAAATCGGATTTACTGCCAAAACTGGCCGCATATTGTTCGTTTGCGTTTAATACTTCCTGCAAAATCCTGGACATGACACCACTCCTTTTTAG
>JASLIR010000325.1 GCA_030152125.1 Alkanindiges sp. | reverse complement strand
AGTTGAACGAAAAGGGTTTACCGTGTGCTACCGAGGCGCTGGACCCTAATTCGCCACAATACCTGCAGGACCTGATCAGCTGGTCAGCCATTGGCGCACGTACCACCGAAAGCCAGACGCACCGTGAAATGTCTTCCGGCTTATCCTCTCCGGTTGGCTTTAAAAATGGTACCGATGGTGGCATGACCGTGGCGGTGAATGCCATGCAAGCCGTGCAGTCCGGGCATAGTTTTTTAGGCCTGAATTCGGATGGTCAGGTGGCGATTATCCGCACCAACGGTAATCCATATGCGCATGTAGTATTGCGTGGTGGTAACGGCAAGCCGAATTATGATGCAACTGCTGTGGCGCAAACCGAGCAGGCCTTGGCCAAGGCCAAAGTAAGCGGCAAGATTATGATTGATGCCAGTCATGCCAATAGTAATAAAGACCCGTTCCTGCAACCGCTGGTGCTGGAAAATATCAGCCAGCAAATTGTAGATGGTAACCAGTCTATCGTTGGCCTGATGGTGGAAAGTCACTTAAAAGGTGGCCGTCAGGATATCCCTGCTGACCTGTCGCAACTGGAATATGGTAAATCGGTAACCGATGGCTGTATTGACTGGGCTACTACGGAAGAAACTTTGTTGAAAATGCATGAGACGCTCAAAGATGTATTGCCAAAGCGTATACAGCAATAAGCAACAATACAGGCATTGAATACCTTAAAAAGCCAAGTTTATACTTGGCTTTTTTATTAAGGTATTTTTTGCATATAACCTAATGATTAAACTGTAGAAAAGACACTAAAGGCTGAGGGCATGGATATGGTGGCAGGTTTATTGTGGCGTGAGCGCCTGCGGGCAGGCATGCTGGCTGTATTATTAACGGTATCCAGCAGTGTGGTACATGCGGTATCCAGCATTGCTAATGATCAAAACAGTATTTTTGCCAAAAGCCTGTATCTGGTGGACAACCTGAGTGAAGCAAATAACACGATTATCGTAGCCAATCAGTATACCCGTAAGGATGGCATTATCTATAGCCAGTCATTGCCATTGGTGGGAGATTACGATGATGCATCAGAAGACCTGTTTGCGCTCACACCTTCAGCATTATTACTGTTGCCGGGTAATGCCAAAGGAGAGTCATATCCCAGTGATCTGGTGATTCAGGAAAAGCATGATGATGATGTGATTACCTATGATTATGCAAAATATAACAGGGAGTCTAACAAGACAGCGCTGAATAGCCGTGATGTCCTGCAAAAGAAAGATTTGTCGGGTTTGCTGCTGGCGGACTATTTGAACGAAACTTTTAATGCTGCCAATGCTTCTGCTTTTACGCACCTAAAGGAGAGTGGGCTCAGATTCCCAAAAGGTTCAATTGCTTATCTTTACCAGCAGAGTGTCATTAGCACGACTTATTTGGATTTTAGTCTACAGGAGGCCACCGAGTTCAAGCATCTGGATGACTGGCTGGCTGTTAATGGCAGCGAAGGCTGGAAAAAGTTACAATGGAAAGGATACTGGATTGCACAACCCAAGGCAGCGGATGAAGTATGGGGTGTGATAGAGTATCAATCCTGGGTTTACCGTGCTTTATTTAGCAGTGCGGGTGATGATTCGGCTGCTTTATATAAAAATAATTATTTTTTTAACCAGACTGCATTTGATGCGGTGAGTGAAGCAATTAAACAGTTTTATCAGTGAGGATAAGTTGACTAGGGAAAGTGAAATGACAGACCGTGCTGTCTTAAATGGAATTGAGGTCTCGGATATTCTGGCTTATCAGGAAATTCATCCAGGTTTGCATACCTCCGGACAACCCACGGTGGAGCAGATTGCCCGGATTCGTGCGGCGGGTGTGGATGTAGTCGTTAATGTGGCATTAACCAATGCTTCAAATGGCCTGATCCATCAGGGGCAGTTTGAGGACAAGATTGTGCTGGACCTGGGCATGGACTATGTGCATTTGCCGTTGGCATGGGACCAGCCCAGTGCGGCGCAGGCTTTTACTGTATTGAAGTATATTCATCATTTGCAGGGGCAGACGGTATGGCTGCATTGTGCCAAGAATATGCGTGTTTCCTGCCTGATGTATTTATACCGCTTACACTGGCTGGGTTATCCGATAGATGAAGCGCAGCAGTACCTGCACCGGATATGGGAGCCAAATGCCACATGGACTGGTTTAATGAATGCTGTGGGCATGCAGATTCAGGCCGATCATCCCTAGTGGATGAGCAGTGGTTAACGGGCAAGAAAAAGGTCACTTAAACGTGACCTTTTTCTTTGCAACCAGGCTTAATCTACCCGGGGACGTGTGGGTAGAAACTCTGGTGGGTTAAGTACACTGTCGCGGATTTCTGTTGAAATTTGCGGGTAATCCAGGGTGTAATGCAGGCCTCTGGATTCGGTACGTTGCAGGGCGCAGCGCACAATCATTTCCGAGACCAGTACCAGGTTACGTAGCTCAATCAGGTTTTTGCTGATCACGTAATCATGATAGTACCCGTCAATTTCCTGTTTGAGTAAACTGATCCGGTTTAGTGCACGTTCCAGGCGTTTTGTGGTGCGTACAATGCCCACATAGTTCCACATAAAGTGCCGCAATTCATCCCAGTTCTGCAAAATAACCACATCTTCATCAGGATGCTGTGCTTTTGAGGCATCCCATCTTGGTGCGGTTGTCACCTTTGCAGTGCTAGAATGTTTGGCGCTAATATCTCGCGCAGCGCTCATGCCATATACAAAGCACTCCAGTAAGGAGTTGCTGGCCATACGGTTGGCGCCATGCAGGCCGGTAAAGGATGTTTCGCCAATGGCATACAGGCCCGGAATATCTGTTTCACTGCTTGAGTTTACCATCACACCACCACAGGTATAATGCGCAGCGGGAACAACCGGAATTTTTTCCTTGGTAATGTCGATACCCAGTTCCAGCAGGCGCTCATACAGGGTGGGGAAGTGCTCTTTAACAAATTCTTCCGGCTGGTGAGTAATGTCCAGCCATACATGGCGGATACCCAGGCGTTTCATTTCGTAATCGATGGCACGGGCCACAATATCACGCGGCGCCAGTTCGGCACGCTCATCAAAACGCTGCATAAAGCGCTCACCATCCGGCAGGCGCAAGTAGGCACCTTCACCACGCATGGCTTCGGTAATCAGGAATGAGCGTGCTTTGGGGTGATACAGGCAGGTGGGGTGGAACTGGTTAAATTCCATATTGGCTACACGGCAGCCGGCACGCCATGCCATGGCAATCCCGTCACCGGTAGCAATATCCGGGTTGGAGGTATACAGGTAGGCTTTGCTGGCACCGCCACAAGCCAGGGCTACAAAAGGGGCCAGAAAGGTTTCTACCCGGTCGCCATCAATATTTAGGGCATACAGGCCTACCGCACGTTTTTCACCCGCAATACCCAGCTGGTCACTGGTAATTACATCAATGGCAGCGTAGTTTTCCAGCAGTTTAATGTTGGTGCATTCTTTGACACGTTTTACCAGTGTGGTGGAAATAGCCACGCCGGTTGCATCCGCAGCATGAATAATGCGG
>JASLIR010000500.1 GCA_030152125.1 Alkanindiges sp. | reverse complement strand
TTGGCAAAACGGTAGGTCCCGTTATTAAAATTGTTGTCGCTGATATCCAGTGTTGAGGCAACCAGGCCACCACATTCACCTGTGCGCTGCTGCCAAAGGTAATGCCGTTCGGGTTAACAATAAACACCTGGCCATTGGCATTCAAGGCGCCCTGAATACTACTTGGGGTAGCAGTTACTACCCGGTTTAAAGCAATCGCATTGGCGTCAGGCTGCACAAAATTAACGGTTTCACCACTGGCAATGGAAAAGTCATTCCAGTTAATAATCGCCTTACTGGCATTCTGGTTAACCGTCGTGGTACTGCCAGATACACCGATACTGCTTACACCAGACACAATGGTACTTAAATTGGGCGCTGCCATGGCAACGCCACTGACTGCCATGCTGGCAGCTACCAGCAATGGCTTTAGCATGGTAGAGGGGGATTTTTTGACTGATTTACTGGATTTGCTTTTGCCTCTGGCGCTTTCACTCACTGCCTGCCAGCATGCTGCACTACCATTCCATATCACGCGATAAACATGATTCATAAACGCTTCCTTATCTTAAAAGTATATTTAAATATTCTTAATTAATTCATGCAGATATCTTTATTTTCTGCATACTCCTTTTAGCATACTTATTTTTTAACGCTAATAAATATTCATTGATTTCCGACAAAAGAAAAAACTAACAATATTCGTCATAAATTTACTATAGTTGTTACAAGTCATTATTTTTTATCGCATTTGACATAAGTAATTCTTCACAATAACTCAATTACCGCTTTATATCCCTAATAGCTAAGTGCTCATCAATAAAAACTTAGCTATTGCAGGATAAAGGCTTCAAAAAATCCATAAAATAAAAAATAAATATTAAAATACAATAATATAAAAATTTATTTTATTTTCTGACGATGTGGTAAAAGCCATTTCAAAAAACATATGAATCACTTTTCACATGTTTCCAGCATGAAAACTATCGTAGCACTAATGTAAATTAGTTCACACTTTACAAACAAAGCATGACCGATTTGCTGTATGATTTGTTAAGTACACTTTAACATCTAAAACACATTTTAGTTTAGTTTAAATTAACACATACTTAATTACAAATTAACAAAAACTTGATCCATTACCCACTTTTCCTTTTTGTTTAGTGTGGCTAAATTAGTACTTGGGCACAAACCATATCCGAAAATGATGTACACAATAGTAAGAACAACGGTTTGTATCCAGGTGAAGCGACATATCAATAATCTAATTAGGTCACACATCATGAACAAAACATATCAGCTTGTATGGAATACAATGCAACAAGGTTGGGTGGTTACCAGTGAGATTGGTAAAGCCCGTAAGAAGAGCAAAACTGTTGGTGTTATTGCAGCGCTCCTGAGCGGTCTGATGATGCTGGCACCAGCCCATGCGGCAGAACCTGCCGATAAGGCCCTCCCTGTGTTGGGCAGCATTACTTCCGGTAATGCCACCACAGCACTTACTTCAGGCAATCTGGTCGTTAATCAGTTAAGCGATAAACTGATTGCCAACTGGAATAGTTTTGATGTTGGCAAACTATCCAAAGTCACATTTAACCTGCCAACCACCAACAGCGTAGTGCTTAACCGTATTACCAGCGTTGCTCCAAGCCAAATTCTGGGTCGTGTGGTATCCAACGGCCAGATTATTATGGTCAACCCTAACGGCTTTACCTTTGGCCCTGGCGCACAATTAAATGCCAGCACCGTCATCGCCTCTGTATTGGGTATTGCTACTACTGATTTCCTGAAAGGTAACCTGCAATTTGACCGTGGCAGCGCGGTAGGCACCATTACCAACCGTGGCACCATCCTGGCTACCGCTGGTGACGCCTTTATTCTGGCACCTAAAGTATTGAACTACGGGACTATCCGTGCGCGTGACGGCAACCTGAATATTGTTAATGGTAACCGTATTAGCGTAAACAACGTGCTGGGTACGGTAAAACTGGATCAGGTATCCGGTATTGCCAGCCTGATCCAAAATACAGGCATCCTGCGTGCCGACAAAATCTCCACTGATACCGGTAAAATCCTACTGCTGGGTGACCGTGCCCGTGCCGGTAGTGTGCTGGATCTAGCAGGACAGCTGATTTCCAGCAGCAATGATGTAAAAGGCAAAACCATTAATCTGGATGACCTGATTGTTGCTGCCAATACCAATATTAATGCCAGCGATAATATTCAGGTGCGCGGCATCGTCAATGTGATTGGTAATAACAAACTGTTCAGCCTGACCCATAACACCGTACTGCGTGATGGCCTGGATTTCCGTAATGCTGCCAAAATCAACCTGTTGGGTACCAATATCCATTATCGCGTGAATACCGATGTTTATAACGTGATCAAGACCATTCAGGATCTGCAAAACATCATGAAAGATCCTAGCAAACTAACCAACAACTATGTGTTTGGCGTGGATATTGATGGTGCGGGTGCAACCTTGCTACCAATTGGTTCGCTGAGTGGTCTGTTTAATGGTCTGGGTCACGGCTTAACTGACATTGCCGTTCCCGGCAACCTGCTAGGTAACCTAGGCAATTTGGGTAATCTGGATGCAATACTAGGTAACATTACTACCCTGCCGAATGTTTCTGGTTTACAACTGACCAACCTGCTGGGTCTGCTAAACAGTGGTGCAGGTGGCCTGCCTCTTAACCTGGATGATTTAACCGGTACCATTGGTGGTTTAACTGGTGTACTGGGTGGCACAGGTGGCTTAGGCGGATTGACTGGTATTATTGGCGGTGTAACCGGCGGCACTGGTGGCTTGGGTGGCGTTCTGGGCGGAGTAACCGGTGGTACCGGCGGCCTGGGTGGTTTAACTGGTGGATTGACAGGTGTTGTAGGTGGGCTAACCGGTGGTTTACCCGGTGGGCTATAACAAGGTGTTTGATGCGTGACCAACACAACAGCAGGCTTATGCCTGCTGTTGCTTTTAGGGATTAAAGGATTACATTAACGTAGCCATGGGGTCGCATTATTTTCATCAATCACCCAGGTAGAGCTGGAAGAAGTATTGCTGACATCGGCAATATCCCAGCCGCTAAAAGTTGCGATTTGTTTAAGCTCGGCAGTGGTTTTGCCAGTGCTGCCAGCACCAGGGGCCCACCACCCCACAGCGGTGGTTTGACCTGTGGTACTAGTGTCCCAAAAACTATTAACAATATTAGGCTGTCCTATCCCGCTCACATCTCTTCCTATCATTGCTCCTGTTGAAGTGACACCACTTATCAAGCCCGTTGTATAACTGTTGGCAATCATGGTTGGATTAATAACTGGACCTGCTGGAGTATAAACCCCAAACTCTAGCCAGCCTATTAAACCACCTACCGCATCTGAACCAGAAATACTACCACTATTATAACTGTTGCTAATAGGTAGTTGATTTTGCGCATATAGGTTACCAACCAGCCCGCCAACATTATTTACAGCGGTCACACTGCCAGTATTATAGCTCCTGTCAAAGGAAATATTACCGATAAAAGTGGAAGAGGCCTTGCCAGCTAAACCACCAACATTCTCTGACCCACTAACCATACCAGTATTATGGCTTTGACTAATTAATGCACCAGATGAAAAAGGACCTGTTATTTCACCAACTAAGCCACCAACATTATCCACACCGCTAACACTACCGCTATTCTCACTCTGGCTAATTGATAGCTTGCCTCGAGAAAAGCCAACTAAACCACCGACATGATTATTACCCTGTACAACTCCAGTAAAATTACCTGCTGTCAGGCTTAATCCACTATAACCATTATCAATGGCCCTTCCAATCAGACCTCCTACCTGGTTTTCACCAATCACCTCACCCGTAGCATAACTATTCGCTATAATAGAAAGCCCATCATCTCCAAGTTCGGTATTCATTGTAAAATTGGCATTTTCACCAATTAAACCACCAACCCCATTAATACCATTAACATCACTGGTGCTATAACTATTAGACACACTGCCCGATGACATAAAGCCAATTAAGCCACCTGCACTCCCTTCACTTGCATGTACATTCCCAATACTATGGCTATTATTAATTTGCCCCTCCCACTGCAATGCACCAGAAAAGCCACCTACAACATCTACCCCCTGAACACTACCAGTACTGTAACTATTATTAATTGATGCGTTAAATACAAGACCAGCAAATCCCCCAACATTATTCTTGCCGACCACATCACCAGCGGCATAGCTGTCGGAAACCTGTGTTTCGGTAGCTACATGACCAACAAAGCCACCTACATAATTTCCGCCAGTTACATCCCCAGTGCTATGACTATTCACGATAGTCAAGTCACCACTCCCTACTACACCACCAAATGCTCCACCAACGTACGCAGAAGTCCCGGAAGCATTTGCTGTAGAATAGCTATTACTAACGCCTGAGCTTCCGTAAGAGACTGCTAACCCCACCAAACCTCCCACGTATGAAACAATATATGGCAGACCATTACTAGAGTTGTAATACACCTCTTCTGTAGCAGTGACATTACCCTCTGTATAACTGTTATCAATGGAAAAATCAGTGCCAAATAAATAACCTACTAAGCCACCTACATAGCTAGCACCATTTACATCCACGGTGGCATGACTGTCACTAATTGCAATATGACCATCGGTAGAACCTACCAGGCCACCCACATTCGTTTGACCCTGTATATCTCCAATGGCAAAACTGTTATTTACCTCTACATTACCG
>JASLIR010000290.1 GCA_030152125.1 Alkanindiges sp. | reverse complement strand
CCATCACCACCCACCACCACTACCAGGTCACACACTTCACCCAGTAACGGGCGCGATACCACCTGCACTGCTTTTAAATCCAGCAGGTAGGCTGTTTCCTGGTCAAATACCGGGTGCAGGCCTTTTGCCAGTAAATGCTGGTAGATCAAAGTCAGGGTTGCCACCACGGAAGACTTACCGGTTCTACCCACCAGACCAATATTTCTAAAGCTTGTACCGTGTTTGTCTTTCACGCCGTGTTTGTCTCTCACGTATAGATACTCCACTGAGCTGAGCCGCTAAAGCATCATATCATTAAATCATGACAGGCCAAGCTGGCAGCGGCCTATTTATCAGCAATCATACCCAGGATTAGTCATTTTTAGACAGCCAAATCATATGCTTGTAAAAAAACCGCTCCGGGGAGCGGTTTCTGATGTCAGCCGTTTACTAAAACAGCGTATTCACCTTTTGTATTCGCCGTGCAATTACTCGCCTTTCAGCTTTAAACGCGACGCATGCAGCAATGGCTCGGTATAACCGCTTGGCTGTACAGTGCCTTCAAAAATCAGGTCGCTGGCCGCTTTATAAGCCAGACCGGCATAGCCAGGCGCCATTGCAGTGTACAAAGCATCATTAGCATTTTGCTGGTCAACAATCAGCGCCATACGCTTCAGCACTTCTTCAACCTGCGCTTTGGTCACAATGCCGTGACGCAACCAGTTAGCCACGTGCTGGCTGGAAATACGCAGGGTTGCACGGTCTTCCATCAGGCCCACGTTGTGAATGTCCGGCACTTTGGAACAGCCAACACCCAGGTCAACCCAACGTACTACATAACCCAGAATACCCTGACAGTTGTTTTCCAGCTCGCTGGTAATTTCTGCCTCAGTCCAGTTGGTGTTTGGTGCCAATGGCGGAGTTAACAGGTCAGACAGTGCCGCAGCAGGTTGTTGCTTTAGCTCGTCCTGACGTGCTTTTACATTTACCTGATGGTAATGCAGCGCATGCAGTGCAGCACCCGTTGGTGATGGTACCCAGGCACAGGAAGCACCGGCTTTCGGATGGCCAATTTTTTGTGCCAGCATGTCTTTTAACATGTCAGGCTTAGCCCACATGCCTTTACCAATCTGAGCTTTGCCTTGCAGGCCACATGCCAGACCAATTGCCACGTTACGGTTTTCGTAAGCAGACAGCCATTTCTGGGTTTTTACTTCTTCCTTACGAACAACCGGGCCAGCTTCCATGGAAGTATGGATTTCGTCACCGGTACGGTCCATAAAGCCAGTGTTAATGAAGATGGTACGTTCAGCCGCGGCACGGATACACTCTTTCAGGTTAACAGAGGTACGGCGCTCTTCGTCCATAATACCGATTTTCAGGGTTTTAGGAGGCAGGCCAACCGCCTGTTCGGCACGGGCAAACAGCTCAACGGCAAACGCAACTTCTTCCGGACCATGCATTTTTGGTTTAACAATGTACATGGAGCCAGTGCGGGAATTACGCAGGGTGTTTAAACCCTTGATGTCATGAATAGTCAACAGGCTGGTAACCAGTGCATCCATGATACCTTCAAAAATTTCCTCACCATCAACCAGAATAGCCGGGTTAGTCATCAGGTGACCCACGTTACGCAACAGCATCAGCGAACGGCCATGCAGGGTAATCGGCTCGCCCTGGGTGTTTTTGAAAGTCAGGTCGCCCTGCATACGGCGGGTTACTGTCTTGCCACCTTTTTCAAAGCTTTCTTCCAGTGTACCTTTCATCAGGCCCAGCCAGTTGCTGTAGCCTTCTACTTTCTCTTCAGCATCAACTGCCGCAACGGAGTCTTCCAAATCCTGAATGGTCGTTACCGCAGCTTCTACCAGCAGGTCTTTTACACCGGCAGCATCGGCCTGGCCAATTGGGCTGGTCGCATCTACCTGAATGGCAACGTGCAGGCCATTGTTTTTCAGCAATACTTCGGTAGGTGCAGCAGTTTCGCCGTTGTAACCAACAAACTTGCTTTCGTCCTGAAGGCTGGTAGTAGAACCGTCTTTTAAAGTAACAACCAGCTTAGCGCCTTCAACCGCATATTTGGTGGCATCAGCATGCGAGCCTTGCGCCAGCGGGAAAGTTTCATTCAGGAAGTTTTTAGCAAACTCGATAACCTTGGCACCACGTACCGGGTTATAGCCCTTGCCTTTTTCAGCGCCATTTTCGTCAGAAATAACGTCAGTACCGTACAGCGCATCGTACAGGGAACCCCAGCGTGCATTGGCAGCATTCAGGGCGTAACGTGCGTTACGTACTGGCACAACCAGCTGTGCACCAGCCAGGGTTGCAATTTCTTCGTCTACGTTTTCGGTGCTGATGGCAAAGTCTTCGCCTTCTGGCAACAGGTAACCAATGTCAGTCAAAAACGCCTGATAAGCAGCCTGATCGAACACGCCCGGGTTAGCACGGTGCCATTCATCAATCTTGGCCTGTAATTCATCACGCTTAGCCAGCAGTGCTTTGTTTTTTGGGGTTAAATCAACCACCACCTGTTCAAAGTTTTTCCAATAGGTTGCACTGTCGACGCCTGTACCAACCAGGGCTTCGTTTTCAATAAAATCATACAACTCTTTGGCAATCGCTAGCTTGCCTTGTTGAATACGTGCAGTCATTGTGTGTCCTGTTGCGCGACTAGGTATAAAGAAGCGAATATTATACTGGTTTACGCGAGTTTTTGCAGCCTTCCAGTGCAGCCAATCATGTAGGCTTTGTATAAGGTTATTTAGCTATTTTTTTTGCATACTGGCCAATCATATTGATCATGGCCTGCAACAAGGCATCATCCGGGAACCCCATATCGCTTAACTCGCCTTCTGCTGCTGCATCTGCCAAACGCTCCATTTGTAATAGCATCACCAGTAGGCTTTCAATATTGGCAGTATCGGCTGGCGCTGCGCCTGACCATGCACGGATACGCCCGACCTGCCTTAAGCGGCTCTCTGCCCTTGCCTGCCGAACCAGTGGATTTTCTAGTGCCAGTTGGCGCAGGCTGCGGCGAAATAACAAATGCGCCCGATGCTGGGTGATAACGGCCTGGGCAATCTGTTGCGGTTCCGCCTGCTGCTGCATCAGCGTGGTTAATATCTGCCACTCATCTTCTTCCCACAAACGATAGGCCGCAATAAAAATAGTGATTTTATCCTTAAACCAGCGATAAAAAGTCTGCGGCGCAAAACCGGCCCGCCTGGCTATTTTGTTGCTATCCGTGCCGATATAGCCATGTTCGGCAAACTCGGCCATGGCAGCATGGATCAGCTTTAGCGCTGTCGGCTTTAGCGCTACTGATAAAGAAGCTTCCTCATGTTCTTTCTGCTGCATGCCAAATATCCTGACCACTTATATATGACTCACTTTATCACCTGCAGGCTATTGCAATCCAGCCTACAGCAGTATATAAAACAAACTAAGTGATATTTTTATCACATTGGTAAAAATGGGATGCATCATGAAACCAACCGAACAAACTGGTGTACCTGCTGGCTCTTCCAGCCTGATGTGTGATGGTGTTTCGCTGGCCTTTTCACGGCATGGTCAGGGCCAGCCCATAGTGTGCTTACACGCCATCGGCCATGGCGGCGACGATTTTGCAGCGCTCATTACCGCCCTGCAGCATCAGTTTGAGCTGATTTGTATCGACTGGCCACAACAAGGCCGTTCCGGGGCAGATAGCCAGCCCGCTTCCGCGCAACGCTATACCCAGCTACTTGAGCTTGCCCTGCAGCAACTGGACATCAAAAAACCCATTATCATTGGCAACTCTATTGGTGCAGCAGCGGCCATCCTGTATGCGGCAAAACAGCCAGTGCGTGCACTGGTGTTATGTGATTCGGGCGGACTGGTTCCCGTCAACTGGTTTACACGCAGCTTTATCAACCTGTTTATCCTGTTTTTTCAGGCTGGTACACGGGGTATTTGGGGTTTCCCCTATTTGTTTAAGCTGTATTATCGCTATATGATCCTGCCTTCACCCGCCGCCACCGTACAGCGACAGCGCATTATCGACAGCGCCAGTGAGATCGCCCCCACCCTGCGTGAT
>JASLIR010000262.1 GCA_030152125.1 Alkanindiges sp. | reverse complement strand
CATGCAAATAGGGTCCATCGCCAGACCACGCGCAATCGCCACACGCTGTTGCTGTCCACCGGAAAGCTGCCCCGGAAACTTGTGCTGATGCGCAGCCAGTCCCACCCGTTCCAGGTATTCCTGGGCTTTCTTTCTGGCGGTGGCAGCATCGCGTTTTAGCACTTTCATTTGTGCAATGGTCAGGTTGTCCATCACCGTCATATGGGGAAATAATTCAAAGTGCTGGAACACCATGCCTACACGGGAGCGAAAATTGGGCAGGTTGGTTTTCGGGTCGCCCAGGGATACGCCATCCACAATAATGTCACCTTTCTGAAAAGGTTCCAGTGCATTGACGGTTTTGATCAGGGTGGATTTGCCGGAACCGGAAGGGCCACATACCACCACCACATCGCCTTTATTAATGTTGGTGGTGCAATCGGTTAATACCTGAAAATCACCATACCACTTGGATACGTTATTAATTTCTATCATCGACATAATGTCCTGATCCTCGTGTTAGCGGATGATGGCTATTTTCTGCTGCAGGCGTTTGACCAGTCTGGACAACACAAATGAAGAGCAGAAATAAACAATAGCCACAATCAAATAAAAAGTTGCCTTGGTTTCCGGGCCATAGGTGTTGGCCAGTGTGTCGGCGCTGCCCAGGAAATCCGGGGCGCTAATCACATACACCAGCGAGACATCCTGAAACAGGATAATGGTCTGGGTGAGCAATACCGGCAGCATATTGCGGAAAGCCTGTGGCAGTACGATATAGCGCATGGACTGGCCATAGGTGAAACCCAGTGCATAACCGGCATGAACCTGGCCGCGGGAGACTGACTGAATGCCGGAGCGTACAATTTCGGAAAAGAAAGCCGCTTCAAAAATGGCAAAAGTCACCACGCTGGAAAATAAGGGTCCCCAGTAGGTATCGGTTTGAAATTCAAATACCTTGGGCAACAGGAAATAGAAAATGAAAATAACCTGAATCAGCGGGATACCACGGAACACATCCACATAAAACTTGGCAAAGTTGGAGGCCAGCCAGTTACTGGACAAACGCATCATGGCCAGGGGTGTGCCAATCAGCACACCGCCCAGCATGGACAGCACAGTCACAGTCAGGGTAAATATTAACCCCTTGCTTAGGGTATCAATTACTTCAGGTTGCTGTAATAAACTGAAATCCATGATTACTTGCCTCCTGAACCAAGGCCGGGTACAGCCATGCGTTTTTCAATCCAGGCCATCACGTATTTAATGCTGTAGGTAATCATCAGATACACCGGGGTGGATAAAATCAGGATCACAATATCCTGCGAGGTTTCTTCGCGCATGGTTTTGGTGTAGGCAAAAAAGTTCAGCACGCTCAGCGCATAAAGCACCGCCGAGTTTTTAAAGGTGTTCATGGCTTCCGAAGTGACGGTGGGCCATACCGTACGATAGGCAATAGGCAAAATTACATAGCGATATGCCTGTGCCTGGCTAAAGCCCATGGCGTAGGCAGCAAATTTTTGCCCGCGTGACACGGTTTCAATGCCGGCGCGGATATGCTCGGATACCCGGGCTGCGGTATATAAGCCCAGGGCAAATACACCAATCACGGTAGGATGGTTATTCAGCAGGTTCTTCCACCAGCCGCCCGCTACCATTTCGCCGCTGCCGCTACTTAGGCTAAGCGGTAAGAGCTCCGGGAAAACAAATGCCCAGAAAAACAGCTGTACAATCAAAGGAATATTGCGAAAAATTTCTACATAGGTATTGCCAAGCAAAGCCAGTGGCTTGTTGGGCAGGGTGCGGATAACGCCTAATATTGAGCCTAAAAAAAATGCAATGAGAAATGCAGCCACGGCAGTCCACACCATGGTGACTACGCCAGCGCCCAGCAGTTGTAACCAGGTTGGTGCTTCAGCCACTGGAGAATAACTTGCTCCCCCAATGGCCTTGCAGACTGATTCTGCCCAAGCTGCCTTGTCTACTGTATATTCATTGGATTCAGCACAAAAAGCGGTCCAGTTTAGTGAGCCGAAAGACATGCTTGCTCCTTATCGTTTATATAATAAAAAAACACTGGCCTTAAAAATACAAAGACCAGTGTACCTGAGCTGCTTTAGTACGTGTGTCTAGATACCTGCGTCGTTTGGACTGGCTTTCAGCTTCAGGAACGAAGCACTGGGTGCCAGATTCAGATTGGCATTTTTAGGTGGAATGGGGGACTGGAACCATTTTTTATACAGGGTATCCATTTGTCCGCTTTTCCACAGGCCAGTCACTACCCGGTCGGCAATGGCTTTAATCCCGGCATCATCCTTAGCCAGCATAATGCCGTAGGGTTCGGAAGACAGCACCGGACCTACAATGGCAAATGCGCTGGGGGTGGAGGACTTGGCAACCAGACCAGCCAGGATATTATCGTCCATCACAAAGGCAGCGGCACGGCCGGAAGCTACCATGGCAAAAGAATCGGCATGGTCCTTGCCATATACGTTCTGCACGTTAATGGCCTGGCCTTTTTCATTCATCTTGATGTATTTGTCGGAAGTGGTACCGGTAGTAGTCACTACGGCTTTGCCATTTAAGTCACCCAGGCTTTTGATGCCTGAACTGGCTTTTACCACCATACGCACTTCGGTCGCATAATAATTGGTAGAGAAACTCACCTGTTGCTGGCGCTGTTTGGAGTTGGTGGTGGTGCCACACTCCATATCGATATTGCCAGACAGCAGCTCGGGAATACGTGTAGACGAGGTGACAGCCGTATATTCCACTTTCAGGTTAGGCAGGCC
>JASLIR010000245.1 GCA_030152125.1 Alkanindiges sp. | reverse complement strand
CTGGCAACCACCCAGCTATTAGATACGGTATTCCATACCAGTTTGTATGCATGATTCATTTAATTTCCCCGTTTTAGAAGTATATTCATTAATTCATTGCGACAATTACAAAACATTGCACTGAACGCTGTATATCACTGAAAACTGGTATTCTGACGAATAACTATCATTTTTTATCCATAAAACAGCATCTTGTGGATTTTACTGCCACCCCGCTAATTCTAAATTTGTTTGATTTTTTAATTGCTTAAATACTTATTTTCAGTGATAGTCAAAAAGCAGGATTTTCCTTATGCTTAACATTGAAAATCGTTTTAAGGATGATCAGTGTGTCTCAACCAGAACTGATACTGCCCGTACCCGTATTCATCCTTGAAGATGATATCGTTATGCAGCAACGCTTAAAGCGGCTCTTACTTGAGCTCGGTTATACAGTAAATGCTTTAATTTTTGCCCAAACTTTATCTCAGGCCATGAGCGTATTAAAAGAACATCCTATTTCTTTTGCACTGGTTGATTTGGGTCTGCCGGATGGTAATGGCATAGATTTTATTAAAACCTTACGCCAGGAAGATACTGCTACTCCTGTACTGGTAATTTCTGCATGGAGTACTCAGGAAACCATTTTAGATGCTATACAGGCTGGGGCAACGGGTTATATTTTAAAAGAGCGGGATGATTTTGAGATCACATTATCTCTTCGTAGCGTGTTACGTGGTGGCGCACCAATCGACCCTTTTATTGCCCAACAAATTTTGTCAAGAATTTTATTTAAGCCAAAAGAAAAAAATAGCCCGCCTGAGAAAAATGTTTTACTCTCAGCCAGAGAACTTGAAATTTTAGGCTTAGTTACTCAAGGAATGAGTAACCGAGAAATCGCTGATTTTCTTCATTTATCTAAATATACTATCGAATGTCATATCAAACATATTTACCGCAAGTTATCGGTCAACAGCCGATCAAAAGCCATCAATACTGCACGCACTTTAGGCATTTTATAAAATACCTGTGTGGATGCTGGATAGTGCTGTTTGCACAAATGGTTTTTGCCAGCCCAGCAACATCAAACACATTAAACTGTACTGCAACAATACAATCGACGCAGGTCGTCAAAGCAGTTGGAGACGATGGCCTGCAACGCCCTCTCACAGGTTGGCAAAATGTCAAACTACCTGATCGCTGGTTTAAGCGCTGGAGTGATTATACAGGCAGTGCATGGTATAAAATCGTGTGGGATTATCATTGCCCAAATCATGTAGCATCACCGATTACCCTAGTCATTAATAGCATCAATATGGCTGGGCAAATTTATACGAATGATGAGTTATTATGGCAGGATCAGTCTTTGGTTGAACCCCTGTCCCGTAGCTGGAATATGCCGCGTTACTGGAATTTATCGCCATCAAACATCAAACAGGGAGAAAATATTGTATGGATACGTGTAATTGGTGTTGCAACACAAGACCCAGGTTTGGGGTATGTAATTTTAGCTGCGCCTGAAATCGCCATACCCAAATATGAAACATTCTGGCGTAACCAACGGGTTCTCAATTTTTTTAATCTGACCTTTGTTCTAACTTTAGGCACGATCTCCCTTCTTATCTGGATATTCTCCCGTCAGGAAAAAGCTTTTGGCTGGTTCTCACTCACTTGTTTAAGTTGGGCGATGGTGATGGCCAATATTTCAATAACAGAAGCGCCCTTTGGTTTAACCACTTTACAAATCGCACGAATTAATATTGTCATGCTGTTTTTCCATAGTCTGTGTGGTTGCTTATACGCATGGCGTTTTGCCCAGCAGTCTTTCCCATTCATTGAAAAAATATTTTTGTTTTCCTTCATCCTTGTGGTCTTTTCTGCCATTTTATTACCTGATCCCGCATTATTATGGTTTTTATTGCTTATTTTTATCATGTCCATTCTGATTATTATTACAAATTATATTTCATTCTCTTTTATTGCCTATAAAGTCAAACAAACCGAGTCTTATTTATTGGCAGTTCTTTATATTCTGTTTTTATTCATTATTATTCATGATACATATTTTATTTTGTTTGGCACTGAAAGCCACTCTTCGATTGCAGCCTATACCTCACCCGCCATAACATTATTTATTGCAGTGATTCTGGCATTGCGTTTAGCGAAAAATTTGCGCCAAACGGAGCAATTTAATAAAACTCTGGAAAACAGTGTGATTCAGGCCAGGAATGAATTGGCAATCTCACTGAATACCCAGCATGAGCTTGCATTGAATAATGTAAAACTACAGGAACGCCTGCAGTTGGCCCACGATTTACATGATGGTCTGGGTGGGACGCTAGTCCGTTCGATGGTGACTGTAGACCAAAGTCAAACCAATCTAAGCAATCAACAGTTTTCATCCATGCTCAAATTATTGAGGGATGATCTGCGTCAGGTGATTGATAGTGGTTCAAGCACAGGGGCAAAAGTACCTGATACGCCGATTTTATGGGGAGCACCATTACGTTATCGTTTTATTCAAATCTTTGATGAATTAGGGATTGATTCAAAATGGTCTTTTCCTGACACCTGGCAAAATAAACCCAGTTCACTCGCCTGTTTAACTTTATTGCGGGTTGCCGAAGAAGCCCTGACCAATATTTTAAAACATAGTCATGCCAAACAGGTGCAATGTATATTGCACCTTTCAAGCGAACAACTCATGTTAACGATTGAAGATGATGGCGTGGGTTTTGATGTGGCAGCTGTGCAGCAAGCAGGAATGAGTATTGGTCTGCGCAGTATGCAAACGCGTTTAGAGCGGATTGGCGGTATGTTAAACATTCAGTCTGCGCAGGGCCAAACTATTTTATCGGTGATTCTGCCCCTCCGATAAAAAAGTCATTCATAGCCTGTTTCGTGTTCTAACTGACAACAAGCAGCTATGTCAGATCAAGTCGAAACTAATACAGATCAGGTATTACTCGTTGAGTCCTTTAACTGAAATGATTCTCACAACTCAACCGAGCCATGCTGAAGCAACCCGTCCTGAACAAAACGCTTTAGCGACCATCACGGTTACTGCCTCCGCAGTTAGCAATGACTTGAAGCGTGCTTATGTTGAATTCATTGGGCTGAATAGGATATTCAATAGAATATTTTATTCAAAATATTCTATTTATTTTTTATGAATTACACCCTGTTCTCATAATCCGTTGGTCCCCAGTTCAAGTCTGGGTGCGCCCACCATATACTAAACCCCTGCAAACCAATAGATTGCAGGGGTTTTTAATGTCTGAAAGCTTATCTTTACTGATTTATAAAGACCGCGCAATAATCTCTTTCATAATCTCACTGGTGCCACCATAAATACGCTGCACCCGGGCATCGGCATACATCTGGCTAATCGGGTATTCCAGCATATAACCATAACCACCAAAGAACTGGAGGCACTCATCAATCACCTTGCACTCCAGTTCACTCAACCATAACTTGGCAATGGATGCAGTCACCGTATCCATCTTACCGTCAATCATGCGCTGCACACAGTCATCTATAAAAGAACGGCCTACCACAGCCTGCGCCTTGATTTCCGCCAGTTTAAAGCGGGTATTCTGCATTTCCAGCAAGGATTTGCCAAATGCCTTGCGCTCCTTGGTGTATTCAATGGTCAAGGCCAAAGCACGCTCAATCGCCGCAATCGCGCCAATAGCCAGCATGGTACGCTCGTAGGGCAGCTCGCTCATCAAATGCGCAAAACCGCGCCCTTCTACCCCACCCAGCAGGTTAGCAGCAGGCACGCGTACATTGTCAAAAAACAGCTCGCAGGTATCCTGCCCCTTTTGCCCCAGCTTTTCCAAAATGCGGCCTACCTTAAAGCCAGGTGCGTTGCGGGTTTCCAGAATCAGCAGTGATACCCCCTTGGAGCCAGCCGCCGGATCAGTTTTGGTCACCACGACAATCAGGTCGGCCAGGTAGCCATTGGAAATAAAAATCTTGGAGCCATTAATTACATAGTCGTCGCCATCACGTACTGCACTGGTACGTGTGCCCTGCAAGTCGGAACCTGCACCGGGTTCCGACATGGCAATCGCACCAATCATCTCGCCGGAAGCCAGCAAGGGCAGGTATTTCTGCTTTTGTTCTTCCGTACCCAGGTTATGAATATAGTGCGCTGCAATGGCATGCACATGGACGCCAAAAGCACGGTCACCAGCATAGCCCAGTTCTTCAAACAGTACGGCCATATGCGCATAGTTGCCATCACTACCGCCGTATTCTGCCGGAATATCCGCCAGTAGAATGCCAAGCTCACCTGCCTTTAGCCATAGCTCACGGTCTACATGCTGCTGTTCGCGCCACTTGTTTTCATGCGCTGCAATTTCAGTTTGTACAAAACGGCGCACCGTGTCGCGGTAAAGTTCCAGTTCGGCGTCCATCCATGCAGGGGTTGTGGCCAGGTTTGGGTATGTCATAGTAAATTACCAGTTTAAAAAATAAATATGATTGGGCAGGTTTAAATGGTCATACCACCGCCACACACGATGGTCTGCCCACTGATGTAGTTGGACTCTGGTGTGCATAACAAATAAACGGCATCAGCGGCTTCTTCCGGGGTACCGGCACGCCCCAGCGGAATGGATTGTTCAAACATTTTGGCAAGGTCAGGGTTCAGTCCTACTTTAATTTCACGGCCTTCAATATTTACGGTTGAATTGGCATCTACGGTGGCCTCAGTCAGCCGGGTTTTAATAAAACCAAAGGCCACACAGTTGACGTTCACCTTCATACGGCCCCACTCCTTGGCCAGCGCCAGGGTAACACCCACAATACCAGCCTTACCGGCAGAATAATTGACCTGTCCGGCATTACCACCCAAACCAGCTACGGAGGAAATGTTGACCACCTTACGGAACACCTCCTTACCCGCTTCTGCCTCGGCTTTGCTCAGTTGGCGAATAACCGGCTGGGCGGCACGCAAAATACGGAACGGTGCGGTTAAATGCACATCCAGAATGGCATCCCACTGCTCATCGG
>JASLIR010000241.1 GCA_030152125.1 Alkanindiges sp. | reverse complement strand
TACCGATCAGGCATAACGCTAAAAATGCAGCACCGGCATCTACCCCCAGTAAGGTTCGATAGCTCACAATAATACTGGCCATGCCTATAACGACTACTGCCAGTTGAAAAAACCGGGATCGTCTCAAAACAGCTTTTTTATATTTGTAACTGTAAAATAAAACAGCTAAAACCAGCACAGCCAATACCGACAGTGCCACTGGTAAATGAGAAATATGAGGGATTAAAACAAATAGCTGGGCAACGACTATACTTAGTTTGTGCTGGCTAGTCAGTGTATACGGGTTAAATGGAATGCCTTGCTGCTGCATATCAAGGCTCCTCCGCTAACAAACGCAATGCCTGGCTGGCATGCAGGCTGCCATACCCCATTTCCAGAAACCTGCTGGGTAAGCGCAAGGCAAATGCTGTTTGCCGCTCGGTTAAGGTTTCCACCCAGTAGGCTAATTGCGATAATTTCATTTCATGGTCGATGGCAGGCATTTGTGCATAATCCAGAACCGTTTGTTCAGAATGAAACTCCACAAATTGCTTGCTAAGCAAACCCTGGCCCTTTGCCAAATGCGACCATGACACGCGCGACAATGACTCACCCGGTATATATTGCTTTAGCTCCTGAAAATCCTCCTGCCCATTTACAGCAGTTAGTTGCTCGTCATTTTCAGCAGTATTGCTAATATTACTTCTGGCAGACTCCAGCGGCACAGGCGATACCCAGGCAATCTGGTCAAAATACACATAGGTCCAGGCACGGATTAAACCAAGCGGGTACACACTTTTTAGTAATAAGCGGGGCGGCAGAAATTTGCCCCGTTTCTCAGTCATTAAACTAAAAGTTAATACACGGCGGTCATCCAGTAAGGCAATGCGCTGATACTGCTCATCCCAGATTAATTCTAACTGCGCATATTGCTTGGCGGTGGTTGGCATTAACTCTATCCGGTATTTGGCAAAGCCACCCGCTTCCGTATCCCCGGCATCCAGTACTTTTATTTTTAAACCCGACAACTGGGTATAACTGTGGTAAATCGCAATCAACAAAATACTGCTTAAAAAGAAACAGGCACCAAGAATCAGGTTGTTGGCATAATTCACACCTGCCAAAAAAGTCACCAACAATAAAACGGCAAACAATAATCCTTCTTTACTTAAAAAAATGAAAATTTGCCGCTGGCTGAGAGTTACTTCGCGGCAGCGCGGCAACCGGCGGTTTAACCATTTTTTATAACGTGGCTGCTCGTTAATCCATTGTCTCAGGCCCATGATTTTAGCTTCAATCTAGGAGATCACAGGGGTTCGGTTTAAAATTTGCTGCCCAACCGATAACTCCATACCCATTTTTGCACCCATGCGATGATCAACCACAGCTACAAAAACCGCCTGAATGTCTTCCGGTATAACAAAAGCCCGGCCTTCTACCAGGGCATAGGCTTGTGCCGCGCGTTTTAAGGCCAGTAAGCCCCGGGTGGATAAGCCGGAAAACTGCGAGGTGCGACTGTGTGCCACTAGACGCTGCAAATAATCCAGCACAACGGAAGAAATATAAATATCCTGCGATAATTCCCGGTAAAGGCTTAAATGCGCACTATCCAGTACCGGTTCAATGTGTTTTAGCATAATGCGCCGGTCCTGCCCTAACAGGATTTCCCGCTCAGCCTGTGCCGATGGATAACCCAGCGACAAGCACATCAGGAAACGGTCTAGTTGCGATTCCGGCAAGGGATAAGTACCCGACTGGCTTAAAGGATTTTGTGTTGCCATGACAAAAAACGGCTGGGGCAATAAGCGGGTTTTACCATCCTGTGATACCTGATTTTCTTCCATCGCCTCCAGCAAGGCGCTTTGGGTTTTAGGGCTGGTACGGTTAATCTCGTCCGCCAGTAATACCTGGGTAAAAATTGGCCCTTGCCGGAATTCAAAGTCCTGCTTTTCAGGGTTGAAAATGGAAATACCCAGAATATCACTAGGTAGCATATCACTGGTAAACTGCACACGGCGGTAGCTTAAACCGGATAACCTAGCCAGGCTTTCCGCCATGGTGGTTTTGCCCATGCCCGGCAAATCCTGCAGTAACAGGTGACCACCAGCCAGCAAACAGCTGAGCGCCAGTTTGGTTTGCTGATGCTTATCCAGTACCAGATGATTGAGCTGTTTTAAAAATTGGTCCAATACCTCTTTTGCCTGCCGGCATTGATGTTCCATATCTGCTTTGGAGCGAACCAGTGCTTCTGGCTGTGTATCCTGTAACATCCCTAACCTGCCTGACTAAAACAACAGCGAAAACAAAAAATAGATACTGCTGTTTAACATATCCTTAACGTTATCGTCTAGCTGGCACAAGCATTTAACAGGGGCACTTGCCTAACTTTCCAGCTTTGCTGCCATAACGGGCATCCACACAGTAACGGTGAAACTGCCTTTCTGTCATCGGCTGCTGCCCGGGATGCTGGCTCTGCATATGTATCAGATAAGCCTGATAATCCCGTACTCCTACCATTAAGCGAAAGCTTTGTGCTACACGGCTAAAAAACAGCCATGCATGTTGCCAAAACCCGGTTAGCGGCCTTGGCTGGGCAGCACCACTAATGAGCATGCTCTGAATGCGCAGCCTCTTTGGGGAACTTGCCTTAAACGGCAAGCCCTTTAAATGTCTCCCACAACCAGACTCTGGTGCGTTAAGCATTGGTTTTATCCTGTGCATACACCGCCTCTGCTTCTTTCACCGTTGGATAGTCAACCTGTAATGCGCGGTAAACGGCCCGTATTGCAGCAAGCAGCATCACTACTGCGACCAGCATAAAGAAGGCACATAATGCCGCATTAATCTGGTTACTTAAGATAATCGTCTGCATGTCAGCCATACTTTTGGCTGGGGCCAGTACAGTACCTTCAGCTACAGCATTGGAAAACTTGTTTACCTGTGCTAAAAAGCCGATTTTAGGATTGTCGTGGAATATCTTTTGCCAGCCTGCCGTCAATGAGGTAATCAGCAGCCAAACGGTTGGAATAATGGTGACCCAGGCATAGCGCTGTTTTTTCATTTTAAACAGCACAACGGTCCCCAGCATCAGCGCCATACTGGCCAGCATCTGGTTACCAATCCCAAATAAGGGCCACAGGGTATTAATGCCGCCCAGTGGATCAATTACTCCCTGGTAGACAAAAAAGCCCCAACCGGATACCGCAACCAGGGTACCCAGAATATTACCAAACCATGAGCGATTATTGCTGAGGGCGGGAATGGCTGTCCCCACCAGGTCCTGCACCATAAAACGGCAGGCACGTGTACCGGCATCCACAGCAGTTAAAATAAACAGGGCTTCAAATAAAATGGCAAAGTGATACCAGAAAGCCATCATGGCACGGCTATTAAAAATCTCGGAAATAATGTGTGCCATACCCACCGCAAAGGTAGGTGCACCACCTGCACGTGACAGAATCGACTCCTCACCCACTTCCCTGGCAATCAGGCTTAAGGTTTCCGGGGTTATCACAAAACCCAAACCATGAATTGCCTGCGCCGCGCTTTCTACAGTGGTGCCAATTACTGCGGATGGCGAGTTCATGGCAAAATATACGCCCGGGTCCAGCACTGCCGCACAAATAAGCGCCATAATGGCCACAAAGGACTCCATCAGCATGGCACCATAACCAATAAAACGGATATGCGATTCATTTTCTATCAGCTTTGGCGTGGTGCCACTGGATACCAGCGCATGAAAGCCTGAAATGGCACCACAGGCAATGGTAATAAACAGGAAGGGAAATAAACTGCCGGAAAATACCGGACCAGTGCCATCAATAAAGCTGGTTACCGCTGGCATTTTCAGTTCCGGCATGGCAAATACAATGCCCACTGCCAAACCCAGAATAACTCCAATTTTCAGGAAAGTAGACAAATAGTCGCGCGGTGCCAGCAACAGCCAAACTGGCAGTACCGAAGCAATAAAACCATAAATCACCAGTGCCCAGGTTAAGGTGGTGCCGGACAGGGTAAAAAATGGTCCCCAGTACGGGTCAGCCGCCACATTACCGCCATAAATAATGGCCAGCATCATTAAAATAAAGCCAATAATAGACACTTCAGCAATTTTACCGGGCCGTAAAAAGCGCATATACACGCCCATAAACAGCGCAATGGGAATCGTAGCTGCAATGGTAAATACACCCCACGGGCTGTGTGCCAGTGCTTTAACCACTACCAGTGCCAAGGCTGAAAGGATAATAATCATTACCCCCAGGGCACCCAGCATCACAATCACACCGGCAAAAGAACCTAATTCCTGCTTGGCCATTTCCCCCAGTGAGCGACCATCACGCCGGGTAGAAATAAACAGCACCAGAAAGTCCTGTACCGCACCTGCCAGCATCACACCAACCAGAATCCAGATGGTCCCCGGCAAAAAGCCCATCTGTGCCGCCAGAATAGGCCCTACCAGAGGGCCTGCACCGGCAATAGCTGCAAAGTGGTGGCCAAACAGGACCCATTTATTGGTGGGTACATAATCCAGCCCGTCATTCAACCGCACTGCAGGAGTTAAGCGCCGCTCATCCAGCTCAAACACACGTTTGGCAATAAACAGGCTATAAAAGCGATAGGCAATGCTATAGCAACTTACCGCAGCAACCACCAGCCATAACGCATTTACATGCTCGCCACGGCTAAGTGCCAGCATTGCAAACGCAAAGGCACCTATTAAGGCAACTGCAATCCATGCCAGGTTCTGGCTTATTTTATTCATAGCTATACATCCTTGATCTCTGATGCTGTGCTACAGCATAGGCAGATTTATACTGACAAACAGTAAAATATGGTTAAGTTAACCTTTTAATCATGTCAGCCATACTAGACTTTGGGCTAGTTGCTTAAAAATGCATCCAATAAAAAAGAGAGCCTTTTTGGCTCTCTTTCAGGTATTTGCTAATTTGCAGCAGCAAATTATTCTCTACCAGCTTACTCTTTACCTACACGGCTCAGGTATTCGCCAGTACGGGTATCTACCTTAATTACTTCTTCCTGCTGCACGAACAACGGCACACGCACAACAGCACCGGTTTCCAGTTTGGCTGGCTTACCGCCACCACCAGAAGTATCACCACGTACACCCGGATCAGTTTCAACAATTTTCAGGGTTACAAAGTTAGGCGCACTGATAGATAAAGGCACGCCATTAAACAGCATCACGCTGCATATGTCGTTAGAATCATCTTTCAACCATTTGGCAGCATCACCCAGAGCAGCCTCACCAGCCTGAATCTGTTCAAAAGTTTCTGGCTGCATAAAATGCCAGAACTCGCCGTCGTTGTACAAATATTGCATTTCAACTTCAACAATATCTGCACCTTCCAGCGTTTCATTGGATTTGAAAGTGTTTTCCAGTACTTTACCGGTTTTTAAATTGCGCAGCTTCACACGGTTAAACGCCTGACCTTTACCAGGCTTTACATACTCGTTTTCCAGGATTGAGCATGGGTTACCGTCGAGCATGACTTTCAGACCGGGTTTAAACTCATTTGTAGAATAACTGGCCATGATTGGCACACTCCAAACATATTAAGATAATTAAAGGGATGCTAAACTAGCACTTTTTTGCAAGTGTGCGCATGATAAACCATTTAGTGACGGATCAAAACTGGCAAAATCAGTTGAATGATCTAATTACTGATCCGTCGACACTATTACGGACACTAGGATTACCAGAAAGCCTGCTGCCTGCCGCTATTTTAGCCAGCGACTCATTTGCACTGCGGGTTCCACGGGCTTTTGTACGTCGTATGAAAGCAGGTGACCCTTACGATCCTTTATTATTACAAGTGCTGCCCCTGCATGCCGAGCTGGAAGATCAGCCTGAATATGTACTTGACCCGCTGGGTGAAAAGCAGGCCAATGCGATTCCCGGCATTTTACATAAATATAAAAAACGCTTACTACTTACCTTAACAGGGGCCTGTGCGGTGCATTGCCGCTATTGTTTTCGCCGCCATTTTCCTTATCAGGATAACCTGCCTAAAAGCAGCGACTGGCCCGCTATTAAGCAATACATTGAATCACAAGCCGATATTAATGAAGTTATTTTAAGTGGCGGGGATCCATTAAGTGTTTCAAATCGCCGTTTATCGGAATGGATTGATAGATTACAAAGTATTTCTCAATTAAAAACCCTGAGAATTCATACTCGCTTACCGATTGTACTGCCGGACAGAATTGACACGGAACTATTGGAAATACTGGAACAGAGCCGTTTTAAGGTGGTCATGGTAGTGCATACCAATCATCCTGCAGAATTGGACATATTGACACAAAAAACACTTGAAAAATTTCAAAGCACCCGCCTTTTGGTACTTAACCAAACTGTTCTTTTACGTGGAATAAATGATAATATTCATACATTAGTCGAATTAAGCGAACGCTTGTTCGATTGTGGGGTACTACCCTACTATTTACACGTACTGGATAAGGTGAAAGGTGCTTCCCATTTTGATATGTCAGAAGCAGATGCTGTGCTGTTATACCGGCAACTGATGCATGAATTGCCAGGTTACCTGTTACCAAAGCTTGTTCGCGAAACAGCAGGTGAACCATATAAAGTACCTATTAACCTTTTTTAATAGTTTTTTTAATAGCTTTTTTTTTGAAGGCTTTAGTGTTAGCTTTTTGATTATTACGGCTACGCGCAGGGAAGAAATGAATGAACGATCAGGCTACGCGATTACCCCCTTTTGACATACCGAGCTTAAACCTGAATAAATTAAGTTTGGTGAATGCCAATAAAAATGATTTCAAGGACTGGCTTGCTGGCCTCTCCCTGCATAATCTGGGTGATAGCGCACGCCAGTTATTTGTTACCCTTAAAGAATTATCAATACTGGAAATAGATGAGCAGTTACGCTTTGAGCTGGTAGAGTCCTTGCGCTCGCCCATTCAGACCATCATCCAGTCCATGTCGCGGCAATATTATAGCCAGAGTTTAAACCTGGACCAGCGAGCTGACCGTATTTCCAATCTGGTACAAAGTTTTCTGAGCTACCAGATTATTGTGTACGACGCGATTGCCGAGCGTGTTACCCAGCAAGTAAACAACACCAATTTTAACCTGTTTAATATCAAACAGAAAAAAGCCCTGTTGCAGTTGAGTGCGCTGTCTACCCATCGCTGCTTAAGTGCACTGACCAGCTTGATGTTTGAAGTACAGATGCTTTATCAAAAGCTGCCTGCCGGTTTCTGGTTAAAGGCTCACGCCAGCTATGCGCGCATCCGCAGCCAGGGACTCACGCATTATGAGTATGAAGATGTGCATAACATCTACGTGCCCAAACTGACCATCGAACGTGTGTATATTATTCTGGTCATCATGGGAGTTATTAACTCCAATAAATTGCGCCAGAGTGAAATAAAAGCCATTCATCATTGCAGCGAGTTCTGGTCTGCCTATGTAAAAATCAGCCAGGATGATACCCCCTATCAAACCTATAGCATTAACCCGCATAGTGACACAGCCCCGATTTTTATTACCAAGGCACGCGAAAGCATAAAAGACGCTTTATTTGTTAACACGCAGGATTTGTTCCAGCACTTTAAGGGGCTAATGTCCAGCCAGCCTCATTATGCACACCCTGCCGAGCAAAAGCAGGTCAGCACTGCTTTACGCGCCCATTTACTGCACAATTTTTCCAGTGCCAGCGAGCGTGCACATAAACGGCATAGCTATACCGGCAGTGTTGAAATATCGCTGGGCATTTTAAGTGCACATTATTATTTATCTGGTGGAAAGTCTTTTGAAAGTATTCTGAATATTCAGCGCGACTACTCTTTACCCAAAGAATTCCTGTCCATGCATAACTTTGGGCAGGTGGATGCCAATATTGATATCGAATTCCCACAACACCAGGAAAAGAAAAAAGAACAGGCCCTAAGTGAGCAAATTGAAATTTACCAGTGCGACGTGGTAAACATCAGCCCCGGAGGCTATTGCCTGCGCTGGCAGGGCGACAGCCCTACGATCCTTAGGACTGGCGAGCTGATTATCCTGCGTGAAGCATCCGATAACATCTGGCATATTGGCCTGATACGCTGGGTTAACCAGGCTGCTGCTAAATCTCTGGAGTTTGGCCTGGAAATTATTTCTTCTCGCGGCAAGCCATGTGGCATGCGTGCTGCCAACAAACACGATGAAATTGAAAGTTTCAAACGGGCCATCCTGATTCCGGAAATCCAGAACCTGAATCGTCCTGCAACCATCATAGCACCGGCCTTTGCCTTTCATTCAAATCAAACCGTATACCTGCGTTCTGGACATGAGGAAATTCAGGTTCGGTTAAATGATAAATTTTTAATCACTCAAAGCTTCATTCAGTTCCAATATAGCTTGATTGAGAAAGAATTTCTCTCGACCAATGTGGAGAAAAAGCATAATATTGACAGCAAGTCGCCTTCCAGTTTTGAAGACGAAGTTTGGAATATATTATAATTTTTTAGGGATTACTCAGCTATATGAAAAGCCGCACTCAGCACCTGCAACTGCTCGTTATTGATGATGAGCAGACGACGGCTAATCAATTGGTGCAGCTGTTAAATAAAATTGGCATCAATACCAGCTTTCACTTGCTGGATGACCGTGAAGAA
>JASLIR010000163.1 GCA_030152125.1 Alkanindiges sp. | reverse complement strand
TAAAGCGGCACGGGCCTGCCCCTGCGCTACCGCAAGTACCTGTTCAATGCTTAGTGCCTGTAGGCCAAAAACAACATGCGTCATGGTGCATCCCAAAAATGATAAAAATTAAACCACTGATACGGCGCACGCTGGCAATGTTTTTCCACCACTGCGGCATAACGCTGAATCAGCTGTTGTAATACCTGCATGCGGTTAGCGCGCGATAAACTGATCTTTTCGGCAAATAGCTCGATATACACATGATATTGCTGCTGTGCCTGATAGCAGAACAGCAAAATGGTCGGATACTTCATCAGGCTGGCGAGTATCCATGCCCCTTCCGGCCAGGCTGCATCGCGCCCCATAAAGTCCACATGCTGCACGCGGGAGGAGTTCACCGGGGTACGGTCGGCTGCGACCACCACCCACTCCCCGGCGTCCAGCCGTTCCTGCAAAATAATCGCGGTATCCACACCCAGCTCATTAACCTGAATCAGGCGTACATCCGCCTTGGGATTCAGCTTTTTTAAAAAAGCATTGAACTTGCTGGCGTGCACGGTATGTACCAGCACATTCACAACCTGGTGATGATCCGCTTTCAGCGCCCGGATCAACTCGATATTGCCAAAATGCGAGCTGATAATAATCGCCCCACGGCCATAATGCGCCTTAAAGTGCTCATGGCCTTCTATCACTAAATCCTGCTGCGGAATATCACCCAGCCAGCCGGCAATTTTATCCAGCATGGCATTGCCAAAGCTGAGCAAATGCCGGTAGCTGTGAAAAACCGTTGGCGTATTCTGAAACGGCGATTTATCCGCAAAGTATACATGCAGCTGGCGCAGGTATTCTAAAGACGCCTCCCGCACCCGTTTGGCAAACAGCCAGTACCAGCCGATAATAAAAATTAAAATAAAGCGGAACAGCGCACGCCCGGCAAAACGGTATACCCATAGCATCAGGGTCAGAACAAAGGAGTTGCCCCGTTCATTCAGGTTTTTCCAGTGGGTAGCACCTGACATGTGCGCCTGTTAACCTTTATACACGACTGGCTTATGCCAGAACTTACGCCAGATGAGCTGCGGCAACCGTAACAGCATGCCGAAAAACATGCGGGCATGCATTTTGGACAGGCCCACATTATCTTCCCATACCCTAAAGTGCGAAATACCGTCTTCCGGGTATATCACATGGGTAGGCAAATTCAGGATAGCTTCACCCTGCCATAACAGCCGCACCAGGATTTCACTGTCAAAACCCATACGCGGGCTCATATAGCTGTGCTGAATCAACTGGTAGCACGGTTCAGTCCGGTAAATGCGGAAACCGCACATACTGTCCTTGATTTGCAAGGACAAGGTATTAATCCACACCCATACATGCGTCACATAACGGCCATACAGGCGCCCTTTAGGCACACTGGCGTCAAATATGGGCTGGCCAATAATGGTGGCCTGCGGGTACTGGTGTGATACTTCCAGAAACTTTTCAATATCCTGCCAGTCATGCTGGCCATCGGCATCCAGTTGCAGGGCATGGCTGTAGCCCTGTTCATAGGCCGCCTTAAGGCCGGTCATCACTGCCGCACCCTTGCCCTGGTTCTGTGCATGACGCACCGTGTGTACCTGCTGCGGATATTGCGCAGCCAGTTGCTCAATCACGCTGGCACAATGCGCATCACTGCCATCATCCACAATAATCACCGGCAATAACAGCCCGGTTAAACGTGCCACCAAGGCAGCCAGCTTGGCGGGATGGTTATATACAGGCAGCAGAACCACATCACGGTTACTCATGAGGCACAGGCATCCGTATTGCCCGTTTGCAGGCTGGCGGCGTCATAAATCAAACGCCCGGTGGCCACATTGCCAAGGTCACCATACAAACGGAAAATAACCTTGTTATCATTGCGTTCCAGTACCAGTTGCAGCACGTCATAAGGGCGGATTAAACGCATAAATTTGATTTGTTCCATGCTCAGGCAACAGCCCGATACGCTAAAGTACTGCTGGGCAAAGGCATCTACCAGCGCTATCTGGGCAACGCCAGGGTACACCGGAAACTCAGGGAAATGGCCCTGAAAATAGAGCTGTTCTGGCAAAAACTCCAGTTCAAGATGAATATGCTGCTGCTCTTGCTGTGCAATCAATGTTGCAAGAGGAAGTTGCTGTGACATAAATAAAGCCCGGATATCTTGTTTATTCAGTTTTGCTTGGCTATTGGCTGGCAATTGACGTACAAAACGCCACTGCCGCGGCATGGCTATTGACTCAAGCTGTCCAGTTAGCTGCTGTTTAATTTGCCTAACAATCGCTTTTTTGCCAATTTTTTGCAACTGCTGTTGTAAGTTTTTTGTTAAAACACACACGCATCCCAATTGCTGGCGACCAGCAACAGGCTCGACCAAGAATACATGCGCTTCTACTATAGCGTGCTGTTCACACAGTGCAGCTTCTATAGCGTCCAAGCTTAAACGCTTTTCTTCCAGCTTGACAATACGGTCCAGCCGACTTCCCAGTTCAAAGCCCTGTGCCGTGGGCTGTGCACTGTCTCCAGTCGCTATCCAGTCCTGGCTAAAGGCATGCCGGCTGCGTATGTTTAAGGCATCATCTTCAATGCGGATTTCAACATCCGGGAATGGCTGCCACACCGGCTTTAAGCTGCTGCGGTGGGCCATCCCACCGGTTTCAGTAGAGCCCAGTACCTCAACCAGTGGTACATCAAACAACTGACGCGCCTGTGCAGATAAAACGCCGCCCGAAGAGACAATACCCTGTATGGGCTGTGCAGAAATACCGGCCTGCCAGCGCTTTAAAAAGGCCGGACTACTGATAAGCCACGGTTGATGGTTATCAGCCCATTGCTGGGCCTGATGCAATACATGTTCGGGATAGGCCAGTTGCTGGTCATAAAAAGCAGCACCCTGCTGCAATGGCCAAAGCAGCTTAAACAGCAGGCCATAAATATGCTGATGCGACACAGTGGCGATCATCAGGGCATTGTCAGGCAGTTGAAACACCTGCTGTAGCGATTCCAGCTCAAACAGCAACTGTAGCAGGCTACGTGCAATACGCTTGGGCGCGGCAGTTGAACCGGAGCTAAAAAATATGATGGATGGCTCTACAGCAATGTCCTGCCAGTTCACCTGATCAAAAACCATTGCAGAAACATCAAGGCTGGATGGTGCCAAATGATGCGCCAAATCCAGTATAACCACACCATCAGCCGTCAGTATATCCAGCGTTTTCTGAATATTATTGGGTGGCAAAACCACCGTCTTGCCAGTCAGCAGGGCCGCCAGAAAGCCTGCCAGAAAAGGATAGCTGTCGTTTGACCATAAGGCGATGTGCGACGCAGGCTGGCTTTTTAACTGTATGGACAGATGCGCTACATCACGGGCCAGGTCAGCATAGGTTTTTATGCCCTGCGCAGTAAGGGCCAGCACACGCTGTTGCTGTGTGTGCTGCAATAAAGCATTTTGCCAGCGGCGAATACACGCCCCGACAGTGGATAACGCTGCGCTGGAAGCACCGTATTGTGCTGCATCAACAATCATGGTGGTGGCGCAGCTTGTTGTCGGTAAATACGACGCAGCAGGAACTCCCCGCCCAGTAAAATACCCATCAGCACATAGGCAATCAGGCCATTATAAAGCGCCCATGCCTGCATGCTGCAATACAAAGCCGTGTATAGGGCAATACTGCCATTGAGTATAAAGAATACACACCATACTTCGGTCACACGGCGGGTCCAGCGCACCCCGGACTCCGGCAAATCCGGCTCCATCAGGCGTGCCAGCCGCTCAATAAAGCTGGGCGGTTTAAGCAAAGTAGCAGCAAAGATACACAAGGCCCCGGCATTCATGGCTACCGGATACAGCTTTAGCCAGGATTCAGTCTGAAAAATCAGGCTCAGCACCCCACATAACAATGCCAGTACCGCCAGAGGCCACATCGCCGTGCGTTTAGTAGTCCACATGCGCAACAGCCCCAGTACTGCCAGCAGCATGGCGACCGGAGCAACGCCCAGATGGGTCAGGCCAAAATAGACCGCCAGCGGGTATAGCAGGAACAGGATCACCAGTAATCCTTTCAGTAACCCACTTAATCCCTTTCTCAGCTTGCTACGCATGATTTAAATTACGCATGGCTTAAATCAGGCTCAGGCTTTTAGCAGGTCTTCAATGGCATCAATCACATCACTGACCAGACGCACATTTTTAAAGTCTTCTGCACTCAGCTTCTTGCCAGTGATTTCACGGATTTTCATCACCAGGTCCACTGCATCAATACTGTCAATGTCCAGATCAGTATATAAATTAGCTTCCAGGGTTATCTCTTCCGGGTCAGTATCAAATAACTCCGTCATCACCTGCTTTAAGGTATTCAGAATATCGTCACGGGTTGCCAGTTCAAAATTAGCCATGTTTTATACCCCACCATTTGCATTAACCAATGCCAGTAAACTGTTTATGGACTGAAAATGTTGCTTGGTTTCTTCCGATTCGGCATTCAGGCGCACGTTATAACGCTTTTTCAGCGCCAACCCAAGTTCCAGCGCATCAATGGAATCCAGCCCCAGACCATCACCAAACAACGGCGCATCATCCTCAATATCGGAAACCTGAATATCTTCCAGCGCAAGCACGTCAATAATCAGCTGCTTGATATCATTTGCCTGAACGCTCATACTTCTCTAACTCTTCATCAAAATAACGATATAACACTTCATTCACCCGCCGTGCAGCTATGCTGCTGCTGGCACTTTCCTGCACAATGGCAGCCACTGACAAGGGCTCGCGCACGTCAATGGTAATATGAAAGGGACGGCTTGGTATCTGATACCATTTTTCATTCTTGCTGAGCGTACTTGGCTGGCAACGAATAATAACCGGCCGGAAGTTCGCCCCTGCCCGCACCGCAATGTTGGCTGCACCACGCTGAAAATCATTCAGGCGCTGGCCTTTCACGGTACGCGTCCCTTCCGGAAAAATAACCAGCGAGGACCGACCACGCTGCAACTGGACAACACATTGTTCCACCAGCAGGTTGGAGTCATCATTTAAAATATAACCCGCGGCCTGCACTGGCCCACGCGTAAACGGATTCTGCCATAACGCTTTTTTTACAATACAGTCAGCACGCGGCAACATGGAAATCAGCATCACCACATCCACCAGCGTGGGGTGATTAGCCACAATAATTTCACCACGGCTCTGTGCCAGCTTTTCCAAGCCGTGAATCTCATAGGTCATAATGCCTACGCGATGCATCAACCCGATAAAACCGGCAAAACTGCGATAAATAAACAGTTGCGCCCTAACCTGCCGGGTTAGCGGGTTACGATGCAGCAATAACAGCCCGGGCAATACCAGCCCGCCAATGATAACACCACCCAGTCCGAATACGGAAAAACACAAGCCGGTAGCAAACACGCGCCAGTAATAGTTCAGGGTCCGCTTCATACTTTTTCCCACACATAGCGGCCATGCTGCCACTGGCTTACCGTGGCTGACAGGTAATGCTGATAAAACACTTCCGCTTCATGGCTGCTTACAGGCTGTACGCTATCTGCCAGCTTGAGGCTAAGATTTGCATCTGCTGTTTTAACCAGCAGCAGCGCCAGTGCCAGCATGGGCTGTTGCACGGGGGGTATCCCACTATAAATATCCGGCAATGCCTGATCGTAATACACCAGCAACACGCGCTGCGCAGCACCAGCCTGCAATAAGGCACAGGCCTCAATAAAGGCCTGACTAAAGGTTTCTTCACCCGCACTTAAACTGGTAGAAGGTGTGGCATCCTGACATAAAATGGAATACAGCCCGGCAATGGCATTATGCACCGAGGTAGAAAACGCCGTCGGTGATGGCGTTTGCGACAGACTGATATCTTTTAAAATACCCAGTGTTTTTTCTTCATCCCCAAAGCGCGACGCCCAGACAATATAATCAACCGTTTGCTGCTGCGCTTCGAGGGCGTTTAAACTTTGAATAGTGACTGACAGGGCAATTTTAGCCAGTGGTGATAAGCGACGGCGCTGCATGGCTGGAATTTGCTCAAGTGTCGGCAGGGCAGGATCATGTAAAGATGACCACCCTTTCACCTGTGCTATCGTACAAGCCGCCACTGTCATTTGAGTGCCACTCTCACTAACTTACGAATAAAACTACGAAACAAAACGACTAACTTATAAATTTTAATAGCCCTACACACTTTTATATTTTAAGCATGTAGGGTCTGTTGACATTTCATATGCAGACTGCGTTGTCGGCTAAAATTGATTCAAACAAGGCGTGAAACGAAGGCAATGGTAAACCCTTGGCAAGTTTCGCAACGAAGTTTGAGACAATTTTAGCCACAACCCGAAGGGACAGGAATGTTTTTCTTGCGGAACAATGTTCCTCATGCTGCGTTATTCATTGCTCATTTAGAGTGACTAAGTATCGCAATTCATGCCTTGCATCGCCTAAAAAACATTCTTTGTCGCACCTTCATCTGAAGTGTCAACAGACCCTATTAAGCGGCGAGATACTAGCAAGAATGCTTGCAGCCTTCAATCAGTTTACGATAATAATACAAACATAACATTATTCACGCAGAAACAATCTTTTGCAGCTGCATGCGACGGATAAAAAAAACGCCGTTAACGGCGTTTCTTTTCCATCTTTTTAAACTTCTGCACAAATCGCCGCTTGCGATCCGCCACCTTGTCACTCACCTGCGCCTTACGTCCTTCAAACGGATTAGCCCCAGTCTTGAACTCAATCTGTATCGGCGTGCCTTCCAGCTTGAACACCTTGCGGAACACGTTTTCCAGATAACGGCGATAATCAGCCGGTACATGGTCGGTCTGGTTACCATGCACCACAATCAATGGCGGGTTTTGCCCACCCATGTGCGCATAACGCAACTTGATACGACGGCCGGAAACCATTGGCGGCTGGTGCTGCTCTACTGCATCTTCCAGAATCTTGGTCAGTTGCGGGGTAGACACTTTCATCATGGCCGAATCATAGGCGCGATGAATGGAAGGGTATAAATCGCCCACACCCGTACCATGTAAGGCAGAAATCAGGTGAACACGCGCCCATGGAATAAAGTCAAAACGGCGCTCTATCGCCTCTTTCACTTGCGAACGGTCATAATCGTTCATGCCATCCCATTTATTAATGGCAATTACCACTGCACGTCCGGCTTCCAGTGCAAAGCCCAGCAGGTGTAAATCCTGCTC
>JASLIR010000149.1 GCA_030152125.1 Alkanindiges sp. | reverse complement strand
TCTGGTATTGAGCGGTGAGCCATTAAATGAGCCAATAGAAGGTTATGGCCCATTTGTAATGAACACCCAGCAGCAAATCCGCGAAGCGATGAATGATTTTAACGCCGGTCGTTTTGGTACTATCAGCTAAGCCATGAGGTTATGACTTAGCTTGTTAAAATAGCAAAAGCCCCGTCATGTGATGGGGCTTTTGCGTATGTGGCTAAGCACTTAGCGCCGCCAGTCGATGCTATCTACCTGATTATTAATAATGGTAATTTGATAGGTTGCATCGTCCGAGGTGTACTCATAATAGGATGCAGTGACCCATTGTTTATCTCGCTTGATGCGTTGCGAGTCGAGCTGGGTAAGGTGGGGGAGTTGCAGCACTTTACCCAGCGAATCGCCCGGCTGAATTAAATCGCCATCCGGGGTGCGGATACTGCTATTGGCAAAAGCCAGTGCCGGACTAAGGATAACCAGTGCCGCACTCAGTTTTTTTAAGTTTCTCATGGGTCTAACCGCATTTATAAAGCCTGTAGTTCTGGCTTTCATCATAAGCAGATTGAATAAACCTGACTTTATGAGTTTGGTTACGGATACTGCATGAAATCAGTTTTTAGTTTACAGCAGGGCATTAGCCAATAAGGATGATGAGAATTAAGCCAAAAAAATGAATAAGACCAAAAAATAGCCTAAGTATTACTTCAGCAGGCGGGGAGTCTGGCTGATAGGAATTGACCATAGGAAAAGGGGCATTCCATAAATAAAAAAATGAAAATGCCATAAACAGCATTAATAAAAGTGCAGCATCCAGCAACTGGCCGGGTAAATCGCCATCAAATGGCATGCTTAAGCCTATAACGACACTATTTATTAAAAAAGAGGCAAGTAATAAGTGTCCCCGGATTTCTTTACTAAGCATCCATTCCAAAAAAATTCTAGGTTTTTCCCGGGATTCACCCATAACGCTCCGGCATGTTTTATTTATTAGACTTATCGGAATACTGCTGTTAAACCTGAGGGGCGATATACAGCCTATATCACTACGCATCACCCATTTAGAATGATTAAATGAGTGATGCGTATTTAGGATGTATAGCCTGCCCTAAGGTTTATGCCTCAAGCATGCTCTAAAGGCTAATAGCGGTTTTTTGCCACAACTCAAAGGGGATGATGATGGTGTTTGGTCAATTAGCCTTTTAATTTAGCCAGCCAGCTTCACCAGCAAATCATCTTTGCTTAATTCCTGCGATTCGGCATCGGCACGGCCTTTGTATTCAAAGGTGCCAGCATCCAGACCACGCTCGGATACCACGATGCGGTGTGGTACGCCAATCAACTCCAGATCAGAGAACTTAACCCCCGGACGCTCATTACGGTCATCCAGCAGCACATCAAAACCGGCTGCTTTCAGTTCAACATACAGGGCTTCAGCTGCTTCCACCGCGCGTGGCGATTTAGCCTGATTCATCGGCACAATAGCTACTTCAAACGGGGCAATAGCCTGTGGCCATAAAATGCCTTTGTCGTCATAGTTCTGCTCAATGGCAGCGGCTACCACACGGGTTACCCCAATGCCATAACAGCCCATGGTTACCACAAACGGCTTACCGTCTTCACCCAGCACTTTACAGTTTAAGGCTTCGGAATACTTTTGACCCAGCTGGAAAATATGGCCTACTTCAATACCGCGCTTAATGTTGATCACACCTTTACCATCCGGTGAAGGATCACCATTCACCACGTTACGGATGTCGGCAACAGCGGTGATTTGCGCATCTCGTTCCCAGTTCAGGCCAGTGGCATGTTTGCCTGCCTGATTGGCGCCAGCCACAAAATCGGCCAGTACAGAGGCTGCACGGTCTGCAATCACTGCAATGCTTAAGCCTTGTGGGCCGATAGAGCCCAATTCCAGGCCCAGCGCCTTTACTTCATCTTCGCTGGCAAAGGTTAAGGGTGCTGCTAGCTGTGGCAGTTTCTCGGCTTTAATGTCATTTAATTCGTGGTCGCCGCGCAGTACCAGTGCCACCAGGCTGTATTGGCCTTTATCGTCTGCCACACCACGTACCAGCAGGGTTTTTACCGTTTGCGAGGCTGCTACACCTAACAGGGTAGATACTTCTTCAATGGTTTTGCTGTTTGGCGTGTCGATAATCTGTACAGCGCTGGATGGTGCAGGGCGGTTGCCTACCAGCACAGCCTCAGCCATTTCCACGTTGGCCGCAAAGTCGGATTCGGTAGAAAAGGCAATATCGTCTTCACCACTGTCCGCCAGTACATGAAACTCGTGCGAGCCATTACCGCCAATTGAGCCGGTATCGGCCTGTACGGCACGGTAGTTCAGGCCCAGACGGCTGAAAATGTCATGATAGGTGTTGTACATCACCTGATAGGTATCTTCCAGCGATGCCTGATTGGCATGGAAAGAATAGGCATCTTTCATGATAAATTCGCGTGAGCGCATTACACCAAAGCGTGGGCGGATTTCGTCACGGAACTTGGTCTGAATCTGGTACATATTGATAGGCAACTGCTTGTAGCTGCGCAGTTCCTGACGTGCCAGATCGGTAATCACTTCTTCGTGGGTTGGACCCAGCACAAAAGGACGGTCATGGCGGTCTTTAAAGCGTAATAATTCCGGGCCATAAGCCTGCGCACGACCGGACTCTTCCCACAGCTCAATGGGCTGGGTAACCGGCATAAATACTTCCAGCGCGCTTTTGTCCATTTCTTCGCGGACAATGGCTTCTACTTTATTCAGTACCCGTACACCCAGCGGCAGCCAGGTATATAAACCGGAGGCCAGTTTACGGATCATGCCCGCACGGAGCATTAACTGATGGGAGATAACTTCTGCATCGCCTGGGGTTTCACGAAGTGTGGCGAACAAAAAGCGGCTGGCACGCATGCGCAAATATCCTAAATCAAGATAAAAAATTAATTTTTAATCGGGTATAACTATCAAGCGCTCATCAGCATGGCAGGCAGGGGCCGATAAAGCGAGCCGCTATTCTAGCGCTTTTTTTATATTGAAGCAGCTAAACCTGTTCAGCTTATGCCATAAATAAACAGGTTTTGCCGGTTTTTGCCGGGCCAGGGTGAGTGTTAGCGAATGTTAGCGGGCATTAATCAGTCCCTGCATCCGATGGATTGGATGCCTGCTG
>JASLIR010000114.1 GCA_030152125.1 Alkanindiges sp. | reverse complement strand
CAGGCTCTGGAACTCTACCCCCGGTTTTTTAATCAGGTTGGACAGCGGCTTGGCCACATCACGGATGTCGCTCATCACGCCCTGAAACATGCTGTTTAAATCCAGCGGTGCAGCAGTGGATGGTTCACGCGGTTTACGCTGCGGCTGCGGACGGGTAAAGAACATTGGGGTGTCGCGCTCATCTGGGTCAGTCGCCAGACTGCGAGACAGGATTTTACTGCCGGTATAGCCATCCACCAGTGCATGGTGAATCTTGATGTAAAAGGCAAAACGGCCACCTTCCAGCCCTTCAATCAAATGTATTTCCCACGGCGGACGGGTAAAGTCCAGCGGGTTACTGTGCAGGCGCGAGACTAAAATACCCAACTCGCGCTCATCACCCGGGCTGGGCAAGGCGGAACGGCGCACATGGTACTCAATGTCAAACTGGTCGTCTTCCACCCAGGAATTCAGCGGATTACGCAACCCCTTGGGCTTGCGCAGCTTCTTGTTCCACGGTGCTTCCACCTTCATGGTCTGCTTGATTTCATCCATCAGCTGACGCAAAAAATCCGGCGGCGCATCAACTGGCGGGGTAAATGGCATTAGTGCTGCCACGTGCATCATGGTTTCGCGTGATTCACCATACAGAAACATCGCATCCATCGGACTGAGCAGTTTATTTTTCATGTCAAGTTTCCATTTTCCTGTTTGGCTGGATGCTTTTTTATCACCGTCAAGACATGCCTTAACGTATTAAAAACTGCTTACAGGCGCAGTGTTAAGCAGCAATTTATCATACGCTTTCAGCATCCTGGCAAGCTACTTAATTAATAGTCTGAGCGTTCACGTCTCACAATACCACTGGTCGGAAATAGTATTGCCTTGCCGCAAAACGCCTAAAAAACGTGCGGACTCCTGCTGCCCTGCCCCATTTAAAAAAGATTAAAAATCACACTTGCAAAATATAGTGGCTGTATGCCACTATATAAATATTGCGCAACGATGCATGTATGCATGCGGTCAATACGGCTCCACACACATCAAGGGAAAGGCAGCATGGCAGATAACAAAATGGCTAAGAACGACTCGGCGGCTCCACAGTCGGAACAGGACTTTTTAGCCAGTTACCAACGCCGCGACTACGATGCCCCCTTGCTAACGGTGGACATGGTGATTTTTTCGCTGTTTGCCGGCCAGTTACAGGTATTGCTGATCAAGCGCGGTAACTACCCGCAAAAAGGCAGTTGGGCATTACCCGGTGGTTTTGCCAACCTGCAGGCCGATACAGACCTGATGGCAACTGCCCACCGCAAGCTGGTTGATAAAACCGGCATCGCCTCGCCGTATCTGGAACAGGTGGGCACAGTGGGTAATGCCAGCCGTGACCCGCGTGGCTGGGCTGTGACGGTGCTGTATTTTGCTTTAGTCGACTTTCAGGCCATTACACAGCCAGCGTCGTCACCGCAAGCAGCACAGCAAGTGGCACAACAGGTGGAATACAGTGAATGGGTTCCGGTGCAGCAGGCACAGCAGTTAGCGCTGGCGTTTGATCACCAGCAATTACTGGGCATGGCACTGGAGCGCCTGAGCAGTAAAACCCGCTACACCGCCCTGCCCATTAGCTTGATGCCGGAACAGTTCACCCTGACCGAGCTACAGCAGATTTACGAAATTATCCTGCAGCAAAGCCTGGATAAAAAAGCCTTCCGGCGGCGCGTACTGGAGGCTGGCGTGGTGGTGGAAACCGGGCAAAGCAAGCTGGCCGGCAAACGCCCGGCGCAATTGTACCGTTACGCGCATAACAGTTTTGACTTTCATTTTCCACGCATGCTGGAGCTGCCCAGAAACCCGCAGCAAGCTGATAAAGAACAGCAGCAACACCAAGCACCCGCTGACCCGGCAAAGGACTAAGCTGCCTTGCCAATGTCAGCAACTATATAGATAACGCCCTGAATAAAGAGGAGAAACAACATGGCTGAAATTACAAAATACCCTTTCTTTTACCACTTGCGCAGTAACCCGAACGAATACGTTTTAAAGTATAGCAAGGGTAAACTGGTGGCTTCCGGCCGTGGTACGGCTTTCTGGTTCCGTCCACTGTCCACCTCCATTGCCATGGTACCGGTGGATGATGCCGAAATTATCATGCAACTCAGCAACCGTTCAGCCGACCATCAAAGCATTATTGTGGAGGCTGTGCTGTCCTTCCGGGTGATTGATGCCATCAAGCTGGCCGAACGCATTAACTTTTCGGTAGATATCCGCACTGCCAGCTATCTGGACGACCCGAAAAACAGTTTAAGAAGCCTGGTAACCCAGCTTACCCTTGGCTTTTGCAATGACTATTTTTCAGCAAAAACACTGGATACCACCTTTAAGCAGGGTGCTTCCGGCCTGCGTAATCACCTGCTGGAAAGTTTAAGCAGTGCCAAAGCCATTGCGGATCTGGGGCTGGAGATTGTGTCCTTTTCGGTGAATGCCATTAAAACCAGTGCCGACATTGAAAAGGCCATGCAAACCCCTACCCGGGAAATGATCCAGCAGAAATCCGACGAGGCTATTTTCCAGCGCCGTGCCGTAGCAGTGGAAAAGGAACGCGTGATTGCCGAAAATGAGCTGGCGACCAAAATCGAAATTGCCGCCCGGGAGGCCAGACTAATTGCGCAGGAAGGTGCCAACCAGATTCAGCGTGTGGAAGAGGCCACCAAGTCGGAGAAAATCAAAGCCGATTCACAGGCAGCCATTTCCAGAATTGAAGCGGTTGCCAAGGCCGAGCAGGTCAAAATCAGGGCTGATGGTGAAGCCTATGCCATCGACCTGACCGAAACAGCACGCCTTGAAGCGGAAAAGAAACGGCAGGAGCTATACGAAAACCTGTCGGAAACCACCCAGTTTAACTTGGTATTGCAGGAAGCCTTTAAACAGCTGTCCAATGTGGAATCCATTAATGTGTCCACATCCGAACTGACTGATATTTTAGGCAAGGTATTCCAGCAATCCCGGGCACTGACCAAGGTGAGCTGATATGGCCGGTAATCAGCGTGTGGTGGTGCTATACCGCCTTAGCCTGTATGAATCACTGCTGGCCCGGCATGCCACCCACGGGCAGGCGGTGTTTTTCCTCAAGCAGCGCGGCCTGTCGATAGACCCGGTGTATCAGGATCATCTGGCCCAGCAGGCCTGCCTGCGCGAAATCAACCGGCAGGTCCCCGGCACATGGCGTTATGCCCAGGTAGAACGTTCGCAACTGGACCGTTTTGACTTTCTGCCGGACGACCTGATTGTGGTGATTGGGCAGGATGGCCTAGTGCCCAACGTCAGCAAGTACCTGGCCGGGCAACAGGTAATAGGTTTCGATCCTGCCTGTATCAGCCCGGGTTATTCGCAGCAATTGATGGTGAATCACCATGTGGCACAGGCGGGCTTGCTGTTTAAACAGTTTGAGGCAGATGACCTGAACAGTGAAGAAAGAACCATGCTGGAGGCACAGCTGGATGATTCGCAAAAGATTACTGCGTTGAATGAAGTGTTTATCGGCCATATATCGCACCAGTCGGCTAAATACGATATTGCCTACCAGCAGCAGCGCGAACACCAGTCCAGCTCCGGCATTATTGTGTCTACCGGAACTGGCAGCAGTGGCTGGATGTCTTCCCTTAACAGTTTGAGTAGCAACCCGATCCGCCTGCCCCACCCGGAAGAGCATGTGATCAGCTTCCGGGTACGCGAGCCCTGGCTAAGCGGACACACGGCAACCGGCATCAGTGCTGGTAGCATCGGCTATGGTGAACAGCTAGAGGTTATTTCCAAAATGGAAACGCAGGGCGTTATTTTTGGCGATGGCATTGAACAGGACTTTTTAAGTTTTGACTGGGGCCAGCAAGTAAGCCTGCGGGTGGCGCAGCAAAGCCTGAACATTTGTGTCCAACAGCCTGCCACAAGCCACAGCCGATAAGGTACAGTCTTAGGGTCAGTAGATCAGTCATTGCAGGGGAATTCACGCCGGTAAGGTAGTGACCCGGCATACTGGTCTGGCATAGCTGCATGGCCTGCCAAGGGCTTATCCCTACACCCAGCTACTGTTTTTTGCAAAAAAGGACTACCCACCCATGTTTATGCGCCAGCTTCACTACCTGATCGCACTGGACAAGCACCGCCACTTTGGCCGCGCCGCAGAAAGCTGCCATGTGTCACAACCGGCGCTGTCCAACGGCATCCGCGAGCTGGAACAGGAACTGGGCATTACCATCATAAAGCGTAACCGCAGCTTTCAGGGCATTACCCCGGAAGGTGAACGGGTGATCCAGTGGGCAAGGCAGATGCTGGACTCGTTGCAGGGCTTGCGGCAGGAGGCCGACCTGATTCGCAGTGTGCCACGCGGGCATTTGACCATCGGGGTGATTCCCACCGCCATTCATGCCGCCACCCTGTTATGCGCAGAATACCGGCAGACCATCCCCCAGTTAACCCTGGAAATGCTGTCACTTAGTACTCCGGTGATATTGCAGCAGTTGCGCGATCAGGAGTTGCATCTGGCCTTGCTGTATGACCGTTCGGTGCTGGATGACAGCTATGATGTGCTACCGCTATTTTCGGAGCGCTTTGTGCTGGTAGCCAGTGAGCAGGCAGCCTTGCCGCGCCAGCTGGACTGGGCTGAGGTCGCCAGCCTGCCACTGTGCCTGCTGGGGCGCGACATGCTGAACCGGCAAACGCTGGATGCTATTTTTAAGGAGTTTGCGGTAGTACCTAATGTAGTACTGCAAACCAACGCCATTGAGGTGATTCTGGCTGAATGCCTGAGTGGACGCGGTTTGAGTATCCTGCCCTTAAGCGCCCTGCCAGCCCAGTACATGGCTGCCGGGTTGCGCCTGCACCCTATCACCCCGCAACGCAGTGAGGATGTTTGTCTGGTCCGCCTCAAACGGGACAATCAATCCGCACTGTCCAATGCAGCATGGCAACTGGCTGCTAGCCTGGACCTGCAGGCGGTGCTGGATGAGTTGCTGCCTGCACACACCTGATACAAGCCGTGATAACCTGTGGTTATCATCAGTTTTATTTAAACGATTAGAACAACGCCTGTCACCTTGCTATGGTAAAGCTGTCCCAAACGCCATTGTCATTTTTTACAAAGCATCAGCAATAAAACGCTACCGCTTTGAAAAATATACGATGACAATGGACTAAAACCGCAGCCGTCATGACTTCCACCAGGCACGACGCCACGCCAGCAGAGGGTTTAAAAATGGAAGATAAAAACCACCACCAGCATGCAGCAGATGCGCCGCACAGCGAGAACATTAGCCATAGCAAAGCCAGAATCGAACCCTATACCCACCCGGCTGGCGGCTGGGGTGCCTTGCTGAGTGTGTCACGCAACCTGTCGCAACAGGGTATCCTTAAAAAAGGCGCCATTACCCTGCTGAACATCAACCAGCCCACCGGTTTTGACTGTCCCGGTTGTGCCTGGCCGGAAAAGAAAGACGCCCACACCTTTAACTTTTGTGAAAACGGCGCCAAAGCCATCGCCTTTGAGGCCACCAGCAAGACGGTACCGCCGGAATTTTTTGCCCGTCATAGTGTCAGCTGGCTATCCCAGCAAAGCGATTTCTTTCTGGAACAACAGGGCCGCCTCACCCACCCCATGCGCTACGATGCCACGACAGATCATTATGTGCCGATTAGCTGGGAAGATGCCTTTAAACTGATTGCCCGGCACCTGCACGCACTGGATAACCCGGATCAGGCCGCCTTTTATACTTCCGGGCGTACCAGTAACGAAGCAGCTTTTTTATACCAGCTGTTTGTACGCAGCTACGGCACCAACAACTTCCCGGACTGTTCCAACATGTGTCACGAAACCACCAGCGTGGGCCTGACCGACTCAATTGGACTGGGTAAAGGCACCGTCACACTGGATGACTTTGAACAGGCTGATGCCATTTTCCTGTTTGGACAAAACCCCGGTACCAACCACCCGCGCATGCTGAGCACCCTGCGGGAAGCCTCTAAGCGTGGTGCTACCATCGTCGCCGTGAACCCGCTGAAGGAACGCGGACTGGAGCGTTTTCAGGACCCGCAAAGCCCGCTGGAAATGATGACCAATGGCAGTACGCCCATCAGCAAATACTATTTTCAACCTAACGTAGGCGGCGACTATGCCCTGCTGCACGGCATGATGAAGCACCTGCGCGAATGGGATAAGCAGGAACTGGCCGCTGGCCGCCCCAGCCTCTTTGACCGCGCCTTTATCGATAACAACACCCAGGGCTTTAATGCCATGCTGGATGAGATTGATAACTCCGACTGGGCAGATATTCACACCCACAGCGGTTTATCACCCGAACAACTACAAGCCATTGCCAAAATTTTCAGGGATGCCAAACGGGTGATTTTCTGCTGGGGCATGGGCATGACCCAGCACCGTAATGGGGTCGCCAATATTCACATGCTGGCCAACCTGCTGCTGGCACGTGGGCACATTGGCCGCCCTGGTGCCGGTGCCTGCCCGGTACGCGGTCACAGCAATGTGCAGGGCGACCGCACCATGGGCATTAACGAACACCCGTCAGCAAAACTGCTGGATAACCTGGACCGGGTGTTTGGCATCCAGTCGCCGCGCCAGCATGGGCTGGGGGTGGTGGAAACCATTAAGGCCATGCATGAACAGCGGGTAAAGGTATTTTTTGCGCTGGGTGGTAATTTTGCTGCTGCAACCCCGGACACCCCCTACACCCATGAGGCATTGCGTCACTGCAACCTGACCACGCATGTGACTACCAAGCTCAACCGCAGCCATCTGGTATGTGGTAAGGATGCCCTGATGCTGCCCTGCCTGGGCCGTACCGAAGTGGACAACCAGTTGCATGGTCCGCAGGCCATTACCGTGGAAGACTCCATGAGCAATGTGCATCTGTCTGCCGGGCGCAATACCCCGGTGTCGCCAGACCTGCTGTCGGAACCGGACATTATTGCCCGGCTGGCCGAAACCGTACTGCCCGCCAGCACCATC